>JBIIWE010000170.1:0-5759 GCA_044339075.1 Daejeonella sp.
CTCAAGTCTAGATATCACGCCCAAAAAGTGAGTATCGACGGCAGTAAGGAAGCGGGTCTTGCCGGCTTGTTTTTAGCAGCTACGGGAGGGAATGTGGATAATGTTATTCTGCGGGATGCTCCCTTGTCCTACCTATTTGATTTGCAGGGCTCAGTAAACTTCTTTAGTATGGGCATTCACCTGCCGGGATTTCTTAACTGGGGAGATGTATCTCTGGCTGCGGCACTTAGCGGTAAAAACATTAGGATGATTAACCCAGTAACTATGTCTGGGGTAAAGATAAGCGACAGTGGTTTAAAGGAATACAAGGCGGAGTTTGCCAAATTACGGTCAATTTCCAAACAGCATGGTGTGACCATTTTCAATTAGGATATTAAAACTGTTATAAGATGAAGAATAACCGCAGGGACTTTATAAAAATTGCCGTACCGGCAGTCGCCGGCATGACATCGGCAGTCGCTGGCATGGCATCGTTAATCGTCGGCATGCCATCGGCAGTAGCCGGCATGCCATCGGCAGCCGCTGGCATTAAACCAGTGAATGCGGCACAAGTTGATTTACAAAGTATCGCTGCTGGCGATAAGCTTTCTTCACTAGCACCACTTAACAGATTTCCCCGAATGGTGCAGGAATATTTTCTTGGACGTTTCCGTGAGATAGAGCAGGTGTCTGAGAAACGTCGTGCCAGCCTTCATACAAAAAGCGATGCTGAAGCCTATGTCCGCGAAGTGCGGTCAAAAATCCAGACATGCTTTGGACCATGGCCCGAGAAAACTCCATTGAATTCCCGTACTACAGGAAAGATAGAACGGGATGCTTATATAATCGAAAAAGTTATTTTCGAGAGCCGTCCGGGTTTTCCCGTTACAGCAAACCTTTATGTGCCTAAAAACGGGAAGTTTCCATTACCCGCTGTTATAGGTACCTGCGGTCATGGAGATCCCGGTAAGGCCACTCCAATATATCAGTCTTTCGCACAGGGCCTCGCAAGAAAGGGTTATATAGTTTTGATTTTTGACCCGATCGGACAGGGAGAGAGAATTCAATATCTTTCCGCTCAACTTAAGCCGCGCCGGGGCATTGGTGTTCCGGAGCATAATTATGCCGGCAGCCAAATGGTTCTTTGTGGAGAATCTTTAAGTTCATGGCTTACCTGGGATGCTATAAGATGTGTTGACTATCTGCTTACTAGACCTGAAGTGGACCCTAAACAAATCGGTGTAACAGGGAATTCAGGAGGAGGCACGCAGGCAGCATGGTTGTGCGGTGTTGAGCGTCGTCTAAGTATGGCTGCACCCAGTTGTTTTGTAGTCGGATTTGGTACAAATTTGCAAAACGAATTGCCAGCAGATATGGAACAATGTCCTCCCAATGCTATCAGTTTGGGTTTGGATCATTCAGATTTTATTGCTGCAATGGCTCCTAATCCGGTTATGATATTAGATCAGGAGAAGGATTACTTTGATGCCCGGGGAGCAGAAAAATCAGTTTCACGGTTAAAAAAATTGTATAAATTAATCGGTGCAGAAGAAAATGTTGCATTGTTTATTGGGCCTGAATATCATGGCTACTCGCAGCATAACAGAGAAGCAATGTATGGATGGTTTAACAGGGCAACTAAAAAAGGGGGTACGAAAACAGAACCATTGCTTGCTTTAGAAAAGGAAGAATTGCTTTGGTGTACGCCAAATGGTCAGGTGGGTGAAGCAAAATCACGTACAGTTTTCTCTTTTACAAAACAGATCTCTGAAACATTGAAAAAGAGCAGACGATTTCAGGAAGGGGAATTATTAAAAAAGGCTGTTCAGTTATGTTTAAAGCTTCCAACCCTAAAAGGCGTTCCGAACTTTCGTATTTTAAGACCAAGTTCCAACCGGCTTTATCCTCAGAAATTTGCAGCTACCTATGCGATAGAAACTGAATCATCGATACTTGCTATAGTTTATCGGTTAAGCGACACGCCGCTTATTTCACGCCCTCCTGTGGGTTTAAAGCGGGCCATATTATATGTTTCACATCATTCGGCAGATGACGAATTACGTAATGATGCAACACTTAAAGAACTTATCCTTGCTGAGCCGAATTCTGCGGTTTTTGCCTGCGACGTCAGGGGGATCGGCGAATCAAAGCCAAATACATGCGGTGATAATTTTCTGGAACCTTATGGTAATGATTATTTTTATGCTGCTCATAGCAATATGTTAAACTATCCATATGTGGGTCAAAAGACATTTGATGTTCTTCGTATAATCGACTGGCTTAAATCATACGGACATACAGAAATACATCTGATTGCCAAAGGCTGGGGTGGAATACCGGCAACTTTTGCAGGATTATTATCCGAGTCTGTCAAACAAATAACTTTAAAGAATGCACTTACAAGCTACACAGATATTGCTGAAAATGAAGAATACAATTGGCCTTTGTCAACATTATTACCCGGAGTATTAAAAGAATTTGATCTTCCGGATTGCTATAATGCACTTGTTTCTAAAAATCTGCGTCAGATAGATCCATGGAATGCAGGAGCAGGTAAAGCTTAATAGTGTTTTAAATATGAAAAATTAATATCCAGGTAATAAAAAATAAAATTCAATGAAGAATAAACGTAGAGATTTTTTAAAATTTACTGGCATAGCCGGACTTACTGCAGCTGGCGTTAGTGTGCTTAATGGCTTTACTGCAGAACCTGAAAAAAATAACAAATCTGCACTTGACCAGAAAACACATGTCCAGCATTTTAATATGTCGGGTTATTCCGCACCTAAATTAGATGTAGTTAGGATAGGATTTATCGGTTTAGGTAACAGAGGTCCGGCACATCTTGCTCAAGTAAGCATTTTAGAAGGTGTCGATATAAAGGCACTATGTGATCTGCGTCCTGAAAAGTTGGATTTAGCCAAAAAACGAATTGAAAAGACCAAATTCAAGCCCGATACCTATACCGGTAAAGATGATTGGAAGAAAGTATGTGAGCGAAAAGATATTGACCTTATCTATATTGCTACTCCTTGGGAACTGCATACGCCTATGGCACTTTATGCAATGAATCATGGCAAACATGTTTGTGTAGAAGTGCCGGCAGCAAAAACTGTCGAGGAATGCTGGCAATTGGTGGAAACCTCAGAGCGGACTAAGAAGCATTGTATGATGATGGAAAATGCATGCTATGGTTTTTATGAGCTTTTCATGTTAAACCTGGCGCGAAAAGGCTTTTTCGGAGAGATTATCCATGGCGAAGGCGCGTATATCCATCATCTGCTTTATGGTCATTTTTCCAAAACTAAGTATTTCAATCAATGGAGGCTTAAAGAAAATATCGGTAGGAATGGCAATTTATATCCAACACACGGCCTAGGACCAATTGCCCAGGTAATGAATATCAATCGGGGTGATAAATTGGAATACCTCGTTTCCATTTCTGGCAATGATTTCATGATGAATGATCTGGCTAAAAAGCTTGCCGCCAAAGATGATTTTTATAAAGATTTTGTAGATAAGCCTTTCAGAGGCAGCATGAATACGAGTACTATCCGCACCAGTTTGGGACGAACCATCATGCTTCAGCACGATGTAACATCACCTCGTCCAAAATCAGACGGATATGTGATAAGTGGAACTAAAGCTAGTTCGATCCAGTTTCCGGCTGAAAAAATTTCTATCGCACGTGAAGCTACTCCGGAGACGTGGAGAGGATCTGATGCTCAAACATGGGTTACAGATGATGAATTTAAAGCATTGGAAAAAAAGTATGAGCCAAATATTGTTAAAAAGCTTGGTGAAATTGCTAAAGAAGTAGGTGCTCATGGAGGAGGAGACTTTTTAATGGATTGGCGAACAATTGATTGCCTTCGTAATGGTCTTCCGCTTGATCAGGATGTGTATGATGCGGCCTTATGGAGCTCCATTGGCCCCTTGACTGAATGGTCTGTGGCTAATCAGGCTACAATAAAGATTCCAGATTTTACTGCGGGTTCCTGGAAAACGAATAAACCACTTGATATAGATATTGCAAAAGGTGGAAATACCAAAGTAAATGTGTAATTCTGAGTAGAATATAGTATTATTAATGTAAAGAGAAGTACTGGAATTGAGGCTTATCTGACAATTAAATTTGATTTCACCTTTAATTATTTTTAATTATGAAAAGGTTTGTGAAATCAATGCTTGCAAATCTTTAAAATGACAAGAAGGAGAGATTTTCTTAAAAAAAGCATAATAGGAAGTGCTGGAATAGCGCTTGGTGGTATGGGCTTTAGTCCTGAAACGTTTGCTGCAATCGTAGGTACTAATCAACAAATCAATTTTAATGACGCCTTAATCAAGACGAAAACGGAATTGAAATTTGGTTTGGTTACCTATCAATGGGGCAAAGACTGGGATTTACCCACTCTCATTTCTAACTGTGAGAAGACTGGTTTTCAGGCAGTTGAGCTTCGTACTCAGCATGCACATCAGGTTGAGACTATCCTTAGTGCTGCACAACGAACCGATGTTAAAAAGAGATTTGCCGACAGCTCTGTTACTTGTGTAGGGTATGGATCAAACTTTGAGTACCATAATCCCGATCAGGCTATTTTACGTGAAAACATAGAACAGACTAAAAGATATATCAAGCTCTGTAAAGATATTGGTGCTACCGGGATTAAAGTGAAACCTAATAATCTCCCTCCAGAAGTTTCAAGGGAAAAGACTATTGCGCAGATTGCTTCTTCATTAAATGAGGTAGGTAAATTCGCTAGCGATTATGGCCTATTGGTAAGGGTTGAAGCACATGGCCCCCGGACTCAGGAATTGCCCAATATGAAAGCAATCTTTGATCAGGTAACTGAGCCAAATGTTAAAATCTGCTGGAACAGTAACCCAGTTGATCTGAATCCTCCGGGTCTTGAAGGCAACTTCAATCTGGTAAAACAGTGGATTGGTGACACCGTGCATGTCCGTGAACTGAATCTCAATGATTATTCATATCAGCAACTCTTTAAGCTCCTTAAGGGGATAAACTTTAATGGGTGGATACTTCTCGAAGCCAGTTCAATGCCAACTGATAAGATTGCTGCCATGAAAGAACAATTAGCGATTTTTAATAAATTAAACATTTAATCAACATATTTCAACAATCTAAAATGCTATAAAATGACTCAAAGAAGAGATTTTATTAAAAAAAGCCTGATAGGAAGTGCCGGAATGGCAATAGGCGGCATGGGTTTCAGTGCCAAATCTTATGGATCGATCATAGGTGCTAATGAACGAATTAATGTGGCGATAGTTGGTATTCGCGGCCGCGGTGTTTCCCATATCAATGCCTGGTGTGATTTGAAAACCAGCCACAATGTTCGCTTAAAAACTCTTTGCGATACAGATGAGCAATTTTTTGAGCCACGCTCGAAAACAGTATTTGAAAAAACTGGTATCAAGCCATTAACAGAATGGGATATGCGTAAAGTTCTGGATGATAAGGAAATTGATGCGGTATCATTTGCTACACCGAACCATTGGCATGCACTTGGAACCATCTGGGCTTGTCAGGCAGGAAAGCATGTTTATGTTGAAAAACCAGCTTCCCATAATATTTGGGAGGGTAGAAAGATGATTGAAGCTTCCCGCAAATATAATAAGCGTATTCAGGTTGGATTTCAAAACCGTTCTATACCAAATGTAATAGAGGCAATTAAATTTCTTCATGATGGTGGTATTGGCGACGTTCATATGGCACGTGGCCTGTGTATCAAGCCGCGCGATTCGTTTGGCATTGCTAA
>JBIIWE010000171.1:0-5717 GCA_044339075.1 Daejeonella sp.
CTCAATCCGCAATAACTGTTCCCAGATCAGATACACTTGATCATTAATAGCTAATGCCTTTTTATATGATTCCTGAGCCTGCTCATATTTGCGTTCTTGAAATAGCACATCTCCCTGAACCGCAAAAGCTTTTGCTTCATTAGGATGAACTCTTACCATAATCGAAGCCAGTTCATTAGCATAAGCCCTTGCCTTCATTTCAGTAAACATTGGAAAAAATGAAAGAACAATCCTTACTTTTTCATCAATATCCAGGTTGGGATCAGCAAAAGCCACCTTGAGTTCTATGAACGTATTCTCGTACTGTTTTAATGCCTTATAGTGATCGGCTAAAGCAAGCCGCACCATTGCATTTGATGGAGAAATAGACTTTGCTTTAATTAGAATTTCAATAGCCTTCTCACGGGTTCCTGATTTTGTAAGCACCTCACTCAGATAAATATAATTTCGTAATTCTTCCGGATTAGAGGCGATCTGATCTCTAAGTTCTTCCTCAAGCCTCTCTGATTTTCCTTCCTGCATCAATATCCGTTGCCTGGCAGAAGTAATTTCATCTGACGAACCGAATTTCTCCTCAATTTCATTGTAGGCTGCTGCTGCATCATCTACCTTTCGGAGAATAAGAAATGCATTTGCTTTATCATAATAGTAGGCTTCTTTCTTTGGTGCGATTTTGGTGAGCTCCTCAAGAACAGGGACTAGCTGAGCTATCTTATTGGTCTTTTTATAGATATCAGCAAGGAGTACCCAATACCATTCATTTTCGGGATTAACCGTTACTGCATTCCGGATCAACCCCTCAGCTTCGGACGATTTATTCTGATCAAATTTTAAATTGGCCAGCTCATACATAGCTGCATCATTCGACGGATCTACTTCAAGCACCTTCTCAAAATTAAGAGCTGCATCAAAATAGTTCATCACGATCTTTTCATGAAGGCCTTCGAAGAAAAGATCCTTAACCTGAAGACTGTCTCTCTGATTCAGGACCTTTCCAACCACAATAACAGCCCCTTCCCTATTCTTCTTGTTTTTTTGCGCAAATAGAGACAATGCACAAATAGTAAGGATGAATATGAATGCTGTTTTTTTCATGATCATTATAATCCGGTATGACCATAGCCTCCTGCACCGCGAACAGTTTCTGAAAGTATTTCCACTTCTTCCCAAATCACTTTTTCATGCGTGGAAATGATCATTTGAGCAATGCGGTCGCCATTATTAATTTCAAAATCAGTGTCAGAAAAATTAATTAGCAGGATCTTTAACTCCCCTCTGTAATCCGCATCGATGGTGCCGGGAGAATTTAAAATACTGATTCCATGTTTCAAGGCAAGTCCGCTTCTGGGTCTGATCTGGGCTTCAAAACCAATAGGTAGCTCCATAAATAAACCAGTGGGAATCAGCTTCCTTTCCATTGGCTTTAAGACCTCCAATTCGGTCAAATTCGCCCTAAGGTCCATTCCTGCAGAAGCAAAAGTTTCATAGGCCGGAAGCGGATGCGATGATCTGTTTATTATCCTGATATTCATTTTATGCCAAAAATTGCTTTTAGTTCCTTCCGCTCAACAAAAATTATTGTAAACGTAAATATAAGAAAGAGGGCATTTCCAATTAGCAAATTACGGTCAAATACTACAAATGCTACAAAAACGATACAAACCGAAGCCAAAAGATAGATGATATTTTTTTTGAGATCATATGGAATGGGATAGTATCGCTGACCCCAGAAATAGGAAAGCACCATCATCACAGTATAGGCTGTGACTGAGATCCAGGCAGAAGCCATATAGCTATACTCAGGAATGAAAATTAAATTCAGGATGATCGTTAGAATTGCACCAATTCCGGAAATATATAATCCATAACGGGTTTGGTCGGATAATTTATACCAGATTGATAAGTTGATATAGATCCCAAGACTAACATAACCGAATAATAAGATGGGAACTATCCGTAATCCCGACCAGTAGAGGGCCTGTTCTGCCGCATCCTTACCCTTAATAAAATATTTAAGCAGCTCAATATTTGCCACCAGTAATACAAATATCAGGGAAACTGCAATCACAAAGTAATTCATGATTCTGGCATAGGTTTCGGTAGCGTTCTTGTCCTTGGCATGGCTAAAGAAAAAAGGCTCAGCTCCCAGGCGAAAAGCATTAATGAAGATGCTCAAAAATACGGCTATCTTACAGCAGGCTGCATAAATTCCAACTTCCTGCTCAGATATGCCGGGAGGTAAAAGTTGTCCAAGAAATATCTTATCAATATTTTCATTAATGATAAAGGAAATATTAGCGATCAATACCGGCGAACTGTACACGAACATCTCCTTGACTAAGGCAATATCGTAGGTAAATGTCAATTTCAGTAATTCCGGTACGAGCAGCAACAGAGTGACCAGACTTGCGATCAGGTTAGAAATGAAAACATAGCCTACCCAGCCTTCTCTGTACCAACCAATGATATATTCAGCACCATACCAGCTTTCCTTAATAATCAGAGGAAATACAAATATGAATAGCAGGTTTAATCCAATAAAAGTTAAAATATTGACAAACTTAATAAGGCTATAGCGTAAGGGCCGGCCATCAGCCCTGACTTTTGCAAATGGGATAACTGCCAAAGCATCAGCTACCAAAATATACATGAAATATTTGATGTAACGAGCATAATCAGGATCATATACATTGCCTTTCTGAATCCATGCTGCAATGTCATCTACAAAAAGAAAGGTGAAAAGGAGGAAGATCAAGGACATTAGAGAGACTGTGAAAAAAGTATTATTATATACTTTTTGCTTGTCGTTCTCATATTTATTCAGGTATCTGAAATAGGTGGTTTCCATTCCGAATGCCAGTAAAGCATTGAGCATAGAAGCCCAGCTGTACATTACAGAAAAGATACCGTAAACTTTGGGGGAGTAAAGCCCAACATAAACAGGAGTAAGGAAAAAATTTAAAAAGCGGGTTATGACAGTGCTTAAGCCGTAAATCGCAGTCTGACCGGCAAAATTCTTAATTGCTGACAATGAGAGAATGGATTAGCATGAATAAAATTACTTTTTAACTATCTCAAAATTACGATAGTTTTTCAATTCGCCTTCGCTGGCTGTTACATTTTCAACTATTGCCCTGTCTGAGCCCTTATTGCAAAATTCAAGAAACAGTTCCAGAGAAAAATCGTCACCTTCCGCTTCAATGAAAACAGTTCCGTCAGGCTGGTTGCGGGCTGTGCCTTTTATGCCCAACTGATCTGCCACTGCCTTACTCATTGCCCTGTAAAAAACGCCCTGAACTTTCCCTGTAATAACAATATCAAGATGTTTCATAACAAATTTTAAAAATTTAAACGACTGATCCGTTCTTTCTCAAGTATAAATTCCTGCCATATTTCATTAAGGATCTGAGCTGCTGGTTTAATACTACGAACATAGGAAGCTACCTGACCAATTTCAAGTTCACCTTCAACAAGATCACCTTCGAACATACCCTTTTTTGCTCTACCTTTTCCTAAAAGGCTCATTAATTCAGTACGGCTTGCCCCTTCGGCCTCAGCCTTGGCCACCTGCAGATAAAAATCATTTTTTAATAAGCGAACCGGCATGAGAGATTTCATACTCAGCTTTGTATCGCCCTCAACAGCCTGAACTATCGCCTGCTTAAAATCAGGATGGGCTGATGATTCAATTGAAGCCGCAAACAATGACCCCACCTGCACGCCTTCAGCACCTAAAGCAAAGGAGGCCAGCATGGCTTTTCCACTACCAATTCCGCCTGCTGCAATTACCGGGATCGATACTGCATCACAAATTTCAGGCACCAAACATAGGGTGCTTGTCTCTTCGCGACCATTATGTCCACCAGCCTCAAAACCTTCTGCTACAATAGCATCCACCCCACTTTGCTCAGCTTTTTCGGCAAACTTTCTATTGGCGATCACATGAGCCACACGGATATTATTTTCTTTCAGAAATGGTGTCCATAAAGCTGGGTTACCCGCAGAGCTGAACACGATCTCAACCTTTTCCTCTACAATTATCTCCATGATCTTTTCGATATCAGGATATAACAGAGGCACATTCACACCAAAAGGTTTAGATGTTGCCAATCTGCATTTTTGAATATGTTCTCTCAAAACTTCAGGATACATAGATCCTGCTCCAATCAGGCCTAGTCCGCCGGCATTAGATACTGCAGAAGCCAAACGCCAACCGCTGCACCATACCATCCCACCCTGAATGATCGGAAATTCAATATCGAATAGTTTATTAATGGAATTCATTTCTGTAAAAATGATTTATTAAGCTCAGATCAGCAAATTATGCTAAATAAGTCGCTGAATCTGTGATAAATGCGTGATTTCTGTTCCATTTACATGAGAAATCAGGTTTAATCCTGGTGTTTTGCCTTTTTCTATCGAACCGAACTTACTATCTATCCCCAGAAATTGAGCGCCATTCAGGGTCGCCCAACGAATGATTTGGCTGCTTGGTAATTCAGAGAAATGTTCTTTGATAGTTTTCAACTCTGATAAGATGCAAAGTTTATCATTCGAGGCAAGACTATCAGTACCGACGGTGATGTTAAATTCAGAATTGAGAAACAATGCAACATCCGGCAATCGTTGTTCTATATAGAGGTTCGCATTGGGGCATAAACACCAATAAATATACTTTTTTGAATGTTTTGCTGCGATAATGTCTTCTGAATTGGTAAAGGTATTATGGACCAGCAATATCTTTTGATTGTCGGGCAATGAGGGTAATAAGGACTGAAAAGAAGTCTTCGATCGGGCATTAAAAAAGCTCAAATCAAGATTCAGCATTTTATAAAAATCAATAAATGCACCACTTTTACTCAGGAAAAGCTCATTCTCAGGCTCACTTTCCTGATTATGCATAGTGAACAAATTGTCATGATCCTCAGAATATTTCTTTAAAATAGAAAAAAGCTCAACTGACACCGAATAAGGAGCATGCGGAGCAAAAGATGCCGATAAAGGGGCAAACTCGACTTTCAGGTCGAGCGCTTTTTGAAATACTGCTTCTGCCTTCAAAGGGTCAAAACCGAGCAATTCTATAAAAGTATGGTAATAGATCCTGCTGTCTTGTTTAACAGACTTCGACAAATTATTGTTTGAAATATCCCCAACTGCTACAATCCCATTTGCAAACATCAGCTGATCATATGTTTTCATAGCTGCTAACACCTGATCTTCCGCTGCCGACCTTTGGGATATCACAGCACTTATAAAGGATACCAGTCCGGTTCCTTCTGGAATTTTACCAAACATATGCGAAAGCTCCAGATGACAGTGGGAATTGACGAATCCCGGAACGATTATCCCTTGATAATGCACGATTTTCTCTGAGATCTCAGTGCTCTCGTTTGGATCAAGAACATCAATGACCTCTCCAGATTCATTTAGAACGACTACCCCATCTTTGATAGGTTCAGAACTTACCGGAAAAATATAATCTGCGCTGAGGTATCTGGGCATAATACAAAAGTAGTTGTTAGTTGGTTAGTTTGTTAGTAGTTAGATAGATTCTGCTAAATTTCAAACCAGCACCTCCACCTCAGACAACAGATAACAGATAACAGAAAACAGAAAATGGAACCAAGAACCAAGAACCAGGAACCAAGAACCAAGACTGGGTAGTGCTAATTTGAGATTTTCTGCTCTTTTCAGACCTCAGACCTCATGCCTCATAC
>JBIIWE010000172.1:0-5703 GCA_044339075.1 Daejeonella sp.
TCAGTCTGAAAAAATTTTCGACCGTCACAAACTATTATATCAGAATAGCGCACTTACGCTTTCTGAATACGAAAAATTCGGGTATGAATATGATCAGTCTGTTTCCAATCACTCCCTATTAATTAAACGTTATAGATCCCAATGGGAGCTTGAAGCTGATGCTTTTCGTAATGAATTACGGGAAATTGCAGGAACTGAATTGGAAATTAAAGATCAAAGGAGGCTATATGTTCTTAGAGCTACTATAGAGGGCTCTCTGCAAAATATACAGGGCTTACAGGCAGGCAGCTATGTGTTTGCTAATCAAAAGCTTGCTGAGATTTCTCCTGATACTCAGCTGATCGCTTTTTGTTATGTCAAGCCATCAGATATTGGCCTGATTGCTGAAGGTCAGGATGTTAATTTTCAAATAGATGCATTCAATTATAACCAATGGGGTATGATTTCAGGGAAGGTGCAAGATATTTCTGATGATATCATTTTAACAGAGGGTGGGCTTCCTGTTTTTAAAGTAAAGTGTAGTCTGGATTCGGATCATTTGAAATCTGGATCAAATAATAAAGGATATATCCGTAAAGGTATGGGATTTACAGCCCGATTTTTTGTGACAGAGCGAACACTGATCCAGCTATTGTATGATAATGTTGACGATTGGATGAATCCTAATTTAAGAAATCGCGGGAGCTTATAATGAACATCAGAGTAAAACAACATGATATAACTGATTGCGGTGCAGCATGCCTAGCATCTGTAGCAAGACATTATCGGCTTGATGTTCCTGTTTCGCGTATCAGGCAGTTTGCAGGAACAGATAAAGATGGAACCAACGTTGCCGGTATGATCATAGCGGCAAAAAATCTTGGATTAGATGCTAGAGGAGTTAAGGGACCATTCGAAAGTTTGGCAAAAATACCCTTGCCTGCTATTGCACACTTGGTAGTCAGGAATGTTTTGCATCATTATGTTGTCGTTTATAAGGTTGGAAAGGATAAGATTTTGATCATGGATCCTGCTGATGGGAAAATGCATTCAAAACCAAATACGATTTTTCAGGATGAATGGACGGGCATATTATTGCTTTTAATGCCCTCAGATGATTTTGTCCCTGGAAATAAAGAGACTAGTATTTGGGATCGCCTGCTGAGTTTATTAAAACCGCATAAGTCAATGCTGGTTCAGGCCTTATTTGGTGCTGTTATTTATACAGTACTCGGACTTTCAACTTCGATCTTTGTGCAAAAGATAGTCGATTTTGTGCTTGTCGATGGGAACAGAAATCTGTTGAATCTGATGAGTTTCGGCATGATCATCATACTTTTACTGCAGGTATTTATAGGAACTGTTAAGAGTATATTCATCATTCGCGCAGGTCAGATGATTGATGCCCGACTGATACTTGGTTACTATAAACATCTCCTGAAATTACCACAGCAGTTTTTTGATACTATGAGGGTGGGCGAAATAACGTCGAGGATCAGCGATGCGGTAAAGATTCGTGTATTTATTAATGATGTATCCATTAGTCTTGCTGTAAACCTCTTTATGCTTGTTTTCGCATTTGTATTAATGTTTACCTATTACTGGAAGCTGGCATTTTTTATGCTGCTGCTTATCCCGCTTTATTCGGGCATCTATATCATCACAAATGCATTGAATAAGAAGGTGCAAAGAAAATTGATGGAAGAAAGTGCTGATCTGGAATCTCAGCTTGTAGAAAGTTTAAATTCAATCGGGACAATCAAGCGCTTTGGATTGGAAGAACATGCAAATCATAAGACTGAAGTTAAATTCCTGAACCTTTTATCAACTATTTATAAATCAAGCCTTAACTCACTATTTTCGGGCACTTCAACAGAATTTATTTCCCATCTGTTCACTATTATTCTGTTATGGCTTGGTGCAGGCCTGGTACTCGATAAGCAGATCAGTCCGGGAGAATTACTATCATTTTATACTCTGATTGGATATTTTACAGGGCCGGTTTCATCCTTTGTTGGGATGAATAAAGTAATTCAGGATGCGATTATTGCATCAGACAGGCTTTTTGAGATCATGGATATGGAGCGGGAGAGTGAAGAGAATAAAGTAGAGCTTCCTAAGACAGGGCTTGGAGATATCCGTTTTGTGAATGTTTTTTTTCGTTATGGCTCAAGAGGGAGTGTATTTGAAAATTTGAATTTGGAGATTCCCTTGCAAAAAATGACAGGGATTGTAGGTGAGAGTGGATCCGGGAAATCATCCCTGATGTCCATACTTCAAAATATCTATCCCGTTCAGTCGGGAAATACCTTTATTGGAGATTATTCCATTAAATATATCAGTAATCATTCGCTTCGCCAGATTGTTGGAGTTGTACCTCAGACGATTGATCTTTTTGCAGCCAATGTGATCGAGAATATTGCCATTGGAGTTAATGATCCCGACATGAAGAAGATTATCAGTATTTGTGCAAGACTTGGAATGATCGGATTTATAGAAAATTTACCACAGGGCTTTGCAACCCAGATAGGAGAGAATGGGTCGAACTTATCAGGCGGACAGAAACAAAGGCTTGCAATAGCAAGGGCCCTCTACAGAGAGCCCGAAATTTTGATACTGGATGAGGCAAGTTCATCACTTGATCCGGTTTCTGAGAAATATGTACAGGATGCGATCAATCATTTATTATCCGAAGACAAGACGGTGATCGTTATTTCACATCGTATGAGTACCATTCAAAACGCAGGGAAGATCATTGTAATGAAGGAGGGTAAAGTTGTGGAAGAAGGTAATCATTCAGAACTTATTGACCTGCATGGTGAATATCATCAGCTTTGGCAGCGTCAATTACCGATGGAATATCAGGTGCCAGTGAATGTTTAACAAAATCGATAAATATGAAGTTATTAGAACAAATTGAGCGTATTAACAGGCTGAATGAAATGATCAAATACCGTCGTACCGGTACACCTCAACAGTTGGCAAAGAGATTGAACCTTTCTACCTCAATGATTTATAAACTTATGGATGAGCTTAGGCTCAGAGAGGTTCCGGTTGAATATTCCAGACAAATGGGGACCTATTATTATAGCCGGGGATTTCAAATGAAGATCTCAATTGATTTCAAATTTTTGGCTGAAGATGAAAGCAAGGATTTTGCCGGTGGAAGTTATTTATTTGGCTTTTCACAAATTAAATCACAAATATTTTCTTTAATATAATTTTTTTATATCGAAGCTTAGTTAATTTAACTATCGCGATAAATGCAGTACAGCAGAAGGCAGAAACCGAAAAGCCTGAAAAGAGTAGGTGATATATGAATTGAATGAATTGAAAAATTTTGAATTCAGTTTTTTGACTTTAAGCGAATTAGCCACAGATGATTGCCTTTATATTGGAGGTTTTGATTATTGAGAACTAATTTCAATAATGGCAAATTAGCATAAGAGTTGACAGAACTAAGGAAAATATATTATAACTGGCAGGGTAAGCTCAGGTAATATTGCAGATTTTGAATTTTAAATTGTTCAATTAAAATCTTATAATCATGAATTTGAAACAATTAAATTTAGTTGAGCTTGATTCTAAAGAATTAATCCTTATTGAAGGAGGGAATTGGCTAAGAACAACTATTTGGGGAACAATTGTCTACGAGGCAGCTTCGAATTGGCAAGCAATTAAAGCTGGTATTTCTGATGGTTGGAATGGAACTTATAACAATAAATATTAAATCAAAAATTATGAAACTAGAAGAATTAACAACAGACGAGTTGATGAATATAGAAGGTGGAGGATTAGGAAACCTTTTTTATGATGTGTGTTATGCAACATTTAGGACATTTCGCTTTGCATCAGACCTTTCTAATTCCTTGCAAGGGAATTCAAATTATGGTAACCCTATGATTTATAAATAAAATTTAAAAAATAGCAGGCTATTTTAAATAGCCTGCTAAATAATTGAGTTATGATCAAGCTGGAAAATAAAAAAATTATACAATATTTTATTCTGCTACTTCTATTTCAAATATTGAATGGCTATTTATTCAACTATCTAAATAAAAATATTTTCTATTTTGAAAATCCATTTTTTGAGGAACTTCCTGCGAAGGAAGTGTTTTTTTTAGTGGTAATAATTGCTCCTATATTTGAAACTTTGCTCTTTCAATACCTCCTTTTTAGTTTATTGAAGCAATTGAGATTGAAAAATACATTAATTATTGTCCTTCTTATGTCTTTTGTTTTTTCATTTGCACATTGGTATCATTGGCTTTATGTGGTAGCTACATTTATAAACGGATTCTTTTTGAATTATTTTTATGTATACATCAACAAGTATCGAAATGAATTTATTGCGATTTTGTTAACAATTGCCTTGCATGCATCCTATAATTTATATGGTTTCTTATTTGTTCAATAGTAGATTTGAAAAATTTTATTTTTGCTTTTCTTAGGGTGGAAATTAATTCACTGTTCCTTGTTAATTTACCAATTGAACAATTTTTTCTAAGAAATTTTCATGGAAATAATGAATAGTACAGGCAGAAAAGGTTCAATTATTGAAAGGTTTTGTCTGGAATTTCCCTGATTTCGGTTTTATCACCGTACCACTTTCGTTATGGTCAATCTGTATTTCAAACACCTCCTCACAGCTACTGTTGGTGATAAGTTATTAGATTTGTTGAAATTTGTTTACTCCTTAATTCCCAAAGAATGAACTCTTTTCTTCCTTCTTTGGTTCCTCCTGTATGATCACGAATATGTCTTCATTTTCTTTCTTCATCAGGTATTTTTCGCGGGCGAATTTTTCGAGTTTACTTTGATTGGTAGTCAGTTCATTTAGATCTTTTACAGCCTTGGCTGATTCAATGGTATAGAATGCTTTTTCTGCCTCTAATTTATTCAGCTGGCTACGATATTCGTATTGTGACATCAGATCATTACGGTCGAAAAATAACATCCAAGTAAGAAATGCAACAAATGCAATCAAATATTTATTTCGGATCAGATCTAAAATTCTAGTCATTAGTACAAATATAAAATAAAAACATCCTAAGATTGATATTCTTAGGATGTTTTGCTAATGGGTATTATCAACTTATTAACACTCACTTATTTAATATATTTAAAACTCTTACCCAGGAAGCGTGCATTACTACCTAATTCTTCCTCAATACGAAGTAATTGATTGTATTTCGCGATCCTGTCTGAACGTGATGCAGAACCGGTTTTGATCTGTCCGCAGTTTAATGCTACCGCAAGGTCGGCAATGGTAAAATCTTCTGTTTCGCCAGAACGGTGACTCATAACTGAGGTATAACCGTTGTTTTGAGCTAATGAAACCGCATTGATTGTTTCTGTAAGTGTACCAATCTGATTTACTTTTACTAGAATGGAATTAGCAGTTTCGCTGTCAATTCCTTGTTGTAATCTTTTCACATTGGTAACAAAGAGATCATCACCAACTAATTGCACTTTAGATCCGATCTTTTCTGTCAATAATTTCCATCCAGCCCAGTCATCCTCAGCCATACCATCTTCGATAGAGATGATCGGGTATTTTTCTGCTAATTGAGCGAGATAGTCAGCTTGCTCAGCGCTGGTTCTAATCGCACCTTTTTCACCTTCAAATTTGGTGTAATCGTACTTCCCATCTTTATAGAATTCTGAAGCAGCACAGTCAAAGGCTAGAAAAATATCTTTTCCTGCGATATATCCAGCTTTTTC
>JBIIWE010000173.1:0-5702 GCA_044339075.1 Daejeonella sp.
ACAGGACAACCTATCCTGACATTTGTTCCTCAAAATGAGTATGGTCAGGGAGTTGCAGGAGTATATCAAAAATCCGCCGAAGAAAATTGGGGACCTAAAATGACTGGTCAGATGGTAGATCACTGGTCAGCTGCTACAGGTTTATTAGGAACACAGTATGCTTTTTCTCCTCAACCTAATAACTATAAGGAAGTCCTTCAGACAACATCTAATATGTCGCACAATGTAAACGCTATTGTTGGTTCTGAAAATACCCAAACGGCATTTTCTTATACAAGAGAGGGTGCTAAGGGATTAATGCAACATAATGAATTAAGGAGAGATAATGCATCAGTCAGAGTGACTAGCAAATTAAGGAAGTGGCTTTCATTGGATACAAAGTTAAATTATATCCGAAATGAAGTAGATAATAATTTTGGGACTGGCGATAATGCGGCTAATAATCCATATATGAATATCTACCGCTTGCCTCGAAATATTAGGATTGATGATCTTAGAAAATTTGAATATACCGACGCAATTGGTAATAATAAACAGCATTTTTGGAGCCCCGGATCCACAATTGGTAGGAATCCATTTTGGTTATTGAACCGTGTTGTGAATTATACAACGTCTGATCGAGTAATCGCATTAGGATCATTAACAATTGATTTACCTTATAAACTAAAGTTAATTGCCCGGTCATCTTTTGATGGTGGATCAAGTACAAATGAAAGAAAAGCTTGGATTGATTCATATGGTGGCGGACAGGATAATTTCGGTAGCTACAGTGCGAGTATCTCAGGCCCAGGACAAACCTGGAACCATGATGCTCTTTTGTCTTATAATGACAACATTGCAAAAAATCTGAATGTTTCAGCCCTGTTTGGTGGTACCCTAAGAAAGACAGATGGTTCAGGAAGTATGAGTGCAAGTACACAACAAGGACTGATTATTCCTAATTTTTTCTCTTTCGGTAATACTTCCCTGACACAAGGAGCATTTGTCCCAAGTACCAGGCAGGAGACCCAATCAGTCTATTTTTCAGGAAATGTTGGATGGAAGAATTTTCTTTATCTAGATGTTACTGCTCGTAATGACTGGAGTTCAACTCTGCCTGCCAATAGCAGATCGTATTTTTACCCATCTATAGGACTTTCTACTATTCTTACTGATATGATACCGGGTCTTCCTGATGTAATTTCATATGCAAAGCTTAGGGGTTCTTGGGCTAAAGTAGGAAATAGTGCTTCTCCTTATCAGTTAAGTCGCTCTACTAGTTTTGCTGGAACCGGTGGAAACTATGGTTTCATAACTTTGGGGGGTATTATACCTAATGCAAATCTTAAACCTGAAACTACTGAAGGCTATGAGATCGGTCTTGATACGCGCTTATTCAATGGCCGTTTAGGCTTGGACATTACTGCTTACAAGACCAATACTTTTGACCAGTTGTTTACGATTTCCTTACCGTCAGGATCTGGTGCTGCTGCATTTTATAGTAATGGAGGAGATGTTGAAAACAAGGGTATTGAAGTTGTTTTATCAGCAACTCCGCTACAAAATGTTAATGGTTTTACATGGGATATCAGCGGTAATTTCGGAAAAAATAAAAACTGGGTAAATAAGATCTCAGATGATCGTCCTAGCATCATTGTTGGTGGAGATTCATATATGTCTGATTTCGTGGTTGCTCAAGGGCAAGAATTTGGTAATATGTATTCAAGAGGATGGGCCAGAAATGCTCAGGGAAGCGTTATTGTTGGAGCTAATGGTATGCCAACATTAACTCCTGGAAGATCTGTATTAGCGGCCAATTTTAACCCTGATTGGATGGGAGCTATCTCAAATAACTTAACATACAAGAATTTAAACTTTAGCTTCCTGATTGAGCACAGACAGGGTGGAACTTTTGTTTCCATCACAGATGGTCTTTTATATGGTGAAGGAACTAGCCAAGAAACTATTGCAGGTAGGGATGGAGGATTAGTGTTCGGTAGTAATTTATTTCCAAATGAAAAAGCTGTACTGGCAGATGGGTCAACTAATACCATTGCCATTAATTCACAAACTTTTTGGAGAACTTATGGTGGTAGAAATACACCAATAGGTGAAGCTTTTATTAGAAGTGCTACCAATACACGTGTAAGAGAGGCTTCACTAGGTTATACTTTTCCAAAATCAATGTTAACCAAAGTTGGATTTATCTCTAATGTGAAGTTATCATTGGTGGGAAGGAATCTGTTCTTTTTACATATGAACGGTGACTGGGATCCTGAAATTCTTTCGGGAGCTGCTACATCATCAGCTGGTTACCAAACGTATGCTCCACCTACTGAAAGAACCTTTGGTTTAAATTTAAAGGTAGATTTTTAGTAAATTTATAATTGATAATATTTAATTAGATATAATATTAATATCATGAAAATAACTTATTATTTAAAGAGTAGTGTTGCTGCACTGGTAATCCTACTTATTTTGAGTTCAGTTTCTTGTACTGAAAAATTCGATGATCTGAATAAGCCCAGAGGTGAGCTTACTGCTGACCAGTTGGATGCTAGTATGATTGGTTTTGCCTTTGCTGAAGCCCAGCATTTTGGTATGAGAGCCTGGTATCAAGGGAACAATCTTTTTGCCGCAGAGTACTCACAGTTTCAGGCCACAGTACATCCTAACTTTACATCCTCCAATTATAATGGTCCGGCCTCTTGGGCAAACCTAATGTTGGAAGGCTTTTATTCAAATACAGCCTATGGAGCTGCTGCAAATCAATTGGATTTAGCACTCAAATCAACAGCATCGCTTAATCAGAAGCCAGAGAATGCACTTTGTAAGCTTTGGAAAGCTCAAATATACCACCGTCAAACTGATTATTGGGGACCAATAATCTACTCTAATTTTGGCAATGGTAAAACCAGCGTTGCATATGATTCTCAAAAGGACATTTATTATGATTTTTTTAAGATATTAGATGAGGCAGCTGTAGATCTAAGGGCAGCAAAGACGTCGCATGTTATTTTTGCTAATGGTACAGGATCTCATGATCTTGTTTACGCTGGAAATGTGTTAAAGAATCTTAAATTTCTTAATTCTTTGCGTCTGAGGCTTGCCATGCGGATAGTCTATATTGATCCATCAAAGGCAAAAGCGGAGGCTGAAAAAGCTTTAAGTGCTCCCGAAGGTGTGATAATAAATAACGCAGATAATGCTATTTCAAAGGTTAAAATTGATGGAACAAATGTGAATAAACTTAGTACAATTACTTATATCAGTGAATTTGTACTAACTGCTACTATGGCAAGTTTAATGAATGGATATGACGATCCAAGAATCTCTGTTTATTCTCAGCCATGTTGCGGTCGATTAACTCCATCCACTGCTGTTTTTGGCGGATTAGTAGGATTTAGGAATGGTAACCCAGCATCGTTAAGGAGTAAAGACCTTGATTTATCCTATTCCTATGTTGGAAAAAAATGGTTGCCTATAAATAATGGTGGAACCAATGAACCTGATCATATCATGGAAGCTGCTGAGGTATTTTTCTTAAGGGCTGAAGGAGCTCTGAGGGGATGGAATATGGGAGGAACTGCACAAGCACTTTATAATGAAGGCATCAAGGCATCCATAAAATTCAGGACAACTGCTTCAGATGCTGTAATTGATGCATACATTGGCAGCACTAAATTACCTGCAAAACCATTGGATAAATTTGGTAAACCTGATGTGAGAAATAGTCCGCCGGTTACTGACATCCCTGTACTTTTTGAAACAGCAGGAACCTTTGAGAGAAATTTGGAGCAGATCATTACTCAAAAATGGTTGTCATTATTTCCAATTAATGATACTGAAGCATGGGCTGAACGTCGTAGAACAGGTTATCCTAGAGGATATGCCATTATACAGTCTGATAATCCAGCTCTAACAAGAACTCAATTGGCAAGAAGAATTATATATCCTTCAAACGCTTATTCAACTAACAAAGTGGCAACAGAAGCAGCCGTGACTCTTTTAGGTGGTCCGGATACCTATGCAACCAGACTTTGGTGGGATGCTAAACCGATTGCATCTTTCCCTGTTCCAGTTGATTAATTTATAATTGTGTTTGTTAATGACAGCTTTTTGTAAATGAATATTTTATTTACACACGGTAATTCAAAGCACATAACAATAAGAAAAGCAGTATTTCCTTTTCTTATTGTTATGTGCTTCACCGTAATTTCCATCTCCGCACAGGTCGTCAGTAATGGCCTAACAAACCTCAAGAGCAATAGCGGAGCCACCATTGTTTCTGATAAAAAAAATAATCCTGATTTTAGGGTAAAAGAAATTGAACTTGATGCCGCCGGTATTGAAAGTCAGGCACAATTGATCAAACTTCAGTTTGATAATAATAAAAAAATAATTAGACTCCAGGACACTGAACTCATTGAGGATGATGCTCCTGCTGCCGGTCTTCCTGAAGGGTATAAAACGTATACTAAAGGCCCTGTTGAATGGGTGGAAGATCTTAGGAAAGGAATCGTTATAAAAAAAATCCTAGAGATTGACAATCCTGCTGCTGCTTCTGCCAGACTTGTATTCAAGGGTATGGAGGTTAAGGGAAACAGAGAACCACTTCATTTGTCTCTGAATGGTGAAAAATTCATCAGGCCTGCTTCAATTATTGCTTATCCTCAAGCTCGGCAATATATCGATATGGCAGGATTAGACCGATGGTTTTATGTAGATGTTCCTGTTGAAAAACTCCGAAAAGGGAAAAATGAGATCCTCATGTGGACTGAGAGCGATTCAACTTCCTGGAGGGTATTGATTGCCCACATTAATGAATTTAAACGCGGCTCACTAACCCGTACAAGTCCGAATCGTTCCTTGAAAAGCAGTAACGGGGGAAAGAGCTGGACTGATACGCGACTTGGTGCGATGGATTTGATTGACGGTGAATATTCAATCCGACTAAGTATCGATCGTTTTCTGTCTTCAGGTGAGTATGTTTCACCTATAATTGATCCAGTAAACGGAGATAATCCGTTAAAACGAAGCTCTGCTAATCTGAAACTGACTTTATGGCCTGATTTTGAAGAGCCATCCCAAACCCAGGCTAAAGCTTTCATCCGCTTTGGATCAAGTCCTGTTATCGGAGATGAATCCTGGACTGCCTGGCAACCATTGGAAAGAGGGAAAGAGTATACTCTTGCTGACAAACATTATATGCAATGGAAGGCTGAACTTTCAACAAATGACCCCCTCAAGACACCCTTAATCAGAAGATTTCGTTTTGCAGCTACATGGGAAGATCAATCGTTGAATAAAGGGACGGGCTTGCAGGCCCAGGTAATCAACAACGGAAAAATTGTGGAGCCTTCTTATCATTTTTCATACGAGAATTTAAATCATCTGGATCTGAAAAAGTATAGAGAAGATCATCAGTTGGATAAGATTGTTAAGGGTGCTGATTCAGAATTCGAAGTAATGATGCGTTTACTAAACTGGGCCTACAGGGTACCGCTTACAAGTGATGCTTATTCTTGGAACTGGAATAACGTAACTGTAAGTCCTGTAATTGCAGAAGGTACAGGAATGCCGCAGCTCCATGGACCTTTTTTTAAAGGCAGGCGAATGGTTGAAATGTGCCTTTATCCTAATCAGGCTTTAATTGGGGCTTTACTTTCAATGGGCTATCAGGCAAGACATATTAATATTCATAGTGAAGGTGAAAGCGGGCA
>JBIIWE010000174.1:0-5673 GCA_044339075.1 Daejeonella sp.
TAAATTTGAAGGTAGAGAGACCGGAAAACGCGGTGCTGAAATGGCTGCTGCTTACATCGCAAATGAATTCAAAAAACTGAAATTAACAGCCCCTGTAAATGGTTCCTATATTCAGAACGTACCCTTGATTGAAACTTCATTTGAAGTAACATCCTTCACTGCAAATAATTCTTCATTAACCATGGGCAAGGATTTCCTGTTCAGTGGAAGTGGTGATGCTAAATCGATCAGGGCAAATGAAATTGTCTTTATTGGCTACGGAATAGGTTCTGATAATTACGATGACCTGAAAAACACTGATATTGCCGGAAAGGTTGTATTACTGATCAACAAGGGCGAACCTATGAAAAATGGTGTTTCAGTCATCAGTAAGAGTACAACGGCTTCCGATTGGGCGACAAGCCGCTTCAAACGCATACAATATGTTATGAGCAAAAACCCGGCATTAATCCTGGCTGTAAGTCCGGATGTAAGTGCTTCACTTCAGTCATACAAACCCAGAGCTGGTCGCTTAAGTGTTAAAAAAGAAAGCAAAGCAGCTACCTCTAATCGCGCAAGTACTGCAGCCATGGTCAATATTACACCTGAAGTTGCAAACCAGTTTCTTAAAAATTCAGGTAAAACATACGAAGAACTAAAAGCTTCAATTGATAACATTGCTTCGCCTCAAACGCAGGTTTTAAAATCTGAAGTCGTGATGAACTACGGACCGGTTAACAAAGAAATTTTATCGGCGAATGTTTTGGGTTACCTTGAAGGTACCGACCTGAAAGAGGAGTTGGTGGTTTTTTCTGCTCATTATGACCATATCGGACTAACAACAGACGGTGGCATAGATAAAGTAAATAATGGTGCTGATGATGATGGATCTGGCACAACAGGCGTACTAGCAATTGCCAGAGCTTATGCTAAGGCAAAGGAAGCAGGACATGGCCCTCGCAGAAGTATTTTATTTTTACTGGTAACGGGAGAGGAAAAAGGATTACTTGGCTCTGAATATTACTCCCTGAATCCAGTATTCCCGATGGCTAATACCATCACCAATCTAAATATCGATATGATCGGAAGAATAGGTGAAGCCTATAAAGACTCTCCTGATGCGGCTAATTATTGCTACCTGATAGGCTCTGACAAACTGAGTACCGACCTGCATAAGATCAGTGAAAATGCTAATGCTGTTTATACCAAAATGAAGATCGATTATAAGTTTAACGATCCAAATGATCCGGAAAGAATTTACTACCGTTCAGATCATTATAATTTTGCAAAAAATGGAATTCCAATTGTATTCTATTTCAATGGAGTACATGAAGATTACCACAAAGCAAGTGATGAAGTAAGCAAGATTAACTTTGAGCTTCTTGCTAAACGTGCACACCTGGTTTATTACACTGGATGGGATCTTTTAAACCGCGATAAAAGGCCGGTTGTAGATGTTAAAAATGATATGCCAGCCACTAGATAAAATTTGCTGAACTCATTTAAAAATGCTTCCGATTTCCGGAGGCATTTTTTTTGTGCCGGAATTTTTCCAGCTTTCGTCATTAGGTCAGTGAGAGATTATTTTTAAAAAAAGGGGCTACTAAATTGTATTTAGCGCGAATAATAGGTTAAACTATGACTAAATCTTTCAAATTACTCTGACTCAGCTTGAAAAAAGTTTACAGCTTTCACTAAGGCACTTCAGCTGCTAAAGTGTAGGTTTCGAAATGTCATTCGTTTCAGATCGATTTTTTTTATAAATATATCGGCTAGAGGTACAATGAACATTGACCAGAAAGAAATGACTTGCTAATTTAATGACGTTTTGCCCGCTCATTGCCGCGGGGGCTAGTCCTTTTTCTTTAGCAAAAAAGGGACCAAAATGCCACCGCTGCGTCTGATGCTATGAAAGTCAGCAGGTTGGCTAGGGTTGTCTTTGCCGCACCAGCCAAGGCGGAAGAGAGGTGAACGAAAGTTCAGTGCCACACTAATTTGCGGTTCATTTTATATTTATTTTTTTATCTGAAATTTCAATGATTCCGAATTTCCGAATTTAGCGCAGCGATTCTTCTAACTACTCTATGGAGATTTCCTTTGGATGACTTTTCAGTCAGCACCTACAAGATTACAAATTAGGTTGGATACAGAGAATACCAACAACAGGTAATTAAAGATACATGGGTCCTCGGCTTAACAAAAACTATATATATACGCTAATTTGGCACATTTTGATTTTTTTTAATTTCTATGAAAAAACCATGAGTAGATAAAATTTGTTGAACTCATTTAAATATGCTTCCGATTTCCGGAAGCATTTTTTTTGTGCCGGAATTTATTTTACTATCTTGAATTCATGATGAAAAAACCAGTTTTATGGACCATTTTTTTAGTCTGCATTGTATCTATTGCCTTTTCACAAGATCAAAATGCTGAAAAGTATGCGCGAAAGATCGATGCAAAAATCACTAGAAAGCATTTAAGTATTCTGGCATCAGACAAATATGAAGGAAGAGAAACCGGTCAACGCGGGGCTGAACTGGCAGCAGCTTATATTTCCCGGGAATTTAAAAAACTGAAACTTCTAGCACCCGTAAATGACACCTATCTACAACAGGTTTCTATGATTGAAACATCCATGTTTGTCAATTCTTTTGAATTCAATAAAAATGTTTTGAACGCCGGCAAAGACTTTCAATTCAATGGCAGCGGAGAAGCAAGAACAATACAAGCAAATGAACTACTATTCATTGGCAGAGGAACAGAATTAGAATTAAAACACTATGACCTATCCGCAAAGGTCGTTTTAATCATTCAATATGGACAAACTGATGAAACTGCAAAGCGGTTAAGCTTTTTGAAAAGCAAGGAACCAGCATTAATAATTGTGATCAACTCTGAGAAAAACAATACTTCGCTTTCGCATAATTCAGGAAGTAGTCTCCGTGTAAAAAATGGAAGCAGAGAGAGTTTTCCCATCAAGGTTTATAGTCCGCCGGTGATTCAAATCAATCCTGAAATCGCAAACTTGATCCTCAAAAACTCGGGATTCACCTATGAAAAAATCACTCCCATTGATGTCCCTGTACTGATTAAGGCAGAACTAAAGCTCAGTTATGGCCCAGTGCAAAAGGAAGTCCTATCATCCAATGTATTGGGTTATCTTGAAGGAACCGACCTGAAAGATGAGTTGCTGGTTTACTCGGCACACTATGATCATATCGGTTTGAATCCGGATGGTGGGAAAGACAAGGTATACAATGGAGCTGATGATGACGGTTCAGGAACTTCTGGTGTACTTGCAATAGCCAGAGCTTTTGCAAAAGCAAAAGAAGAGGGGAATGGTCCTAGGCGTAGTATACTCTTTCTGATGTTCACTGGCGAAGAAAAGAATCTCTTAGGTTCAGAATATTATTCGCTAAACCCGGTATTCCCAATGGCCAATACCATAACGAACCTGAATATTGACATGATCGGCAGAACCGATTTTATTTACAGGAATACTCCAGATTCAACAAATTACCTCTATCTGGTGGGAACGGATAAGCTGAGTACAGATCTGCACAAGATCAGTGATGAAGCCAATGCTGTTTACACCAAATTGAAACTCGATTACAGGCATAATGCAAAGGATGACCCCACACAGATTTATTACTGGTCAGACCATTATAATTTTGCCAAAAATGGGGTTCCAGTTATATTTTATTATAATGGTAAGCATGAAGACTACCACAAGGTAAGTGATGAGGTCAATAAGATCAATTTCAATCTTTTAAGCAAACGCGCGCAGCTAGCCTATTATACTGGATGGGACCTGGCGAACCGTGATAAGCGACCGTTTGTGGATGTCAAAAAATAAAATACTGGCTTTCACATAGGCCTTATCGATGTACTAAAGAATAAAAAAGGAATGTATTGTAAAATTTATTCTATTTGCAACCCTTTATCATCTAAATACTTAAATTCGCAGGATGAGCACATTAGCTTCCGATTTTGTAAAAACTTCTGATACCAAGGCATTCGACACGGATCACCGCCGTATCATTAATTATAATATTGGGAAGTATGATGTGGCTGTTGAGCGCGGACTTTCAAAATTTGCAAACCTCGAAAATTCAAAACGCAAAGCGCATACGATCAAATGGAAGGTGATGGAAAATCTGGACAAGCTCCTTCCGGAGTTTGAATCAAATTTTCAGCGAAAAGGGGGAAAGGTTATTTGGGCCAATGATGCTGCGGAAGCCACTAAAGAGATCCTTCAGATCATCAAAAAAGCAGGGGCAAAAACTGTCATTAAATCTAAATCAATGGCTACTGAGGAGATTCATCTCAATGAATTTCTTGAGGAGAATCATATTGAAACGGTTGAAAGTGACCTTGGTGAATATATCGTTCAATTGCTTGGCCAGAAGCCTTATCATATTGTTACTCCTGCCATGCACCTGAGTAAGGAAGACATTGCCAAACTCTTCAATGAACGATTTGGTACACCGATAGATGCTACGCCGGAACAATTAACCCAGAAAGCAAGAGAACTATTAAGAGAGAAATATACCACTGCGGATGTAGGAATTACCGGAGGTAATTTTCTGATCGCTGATAGCGGAAGCATTGCACTGACTGAAAATGAAGGAAATGCCAGGCTCACCACCACATTCCCTAAAATACATATTGCCATTGTTGGGATTGAGAAAGTCATCCCATCCATGAACGATTTGGATCTGTTCTGGCCGATATTATCGACACATGGAACCGGTCAGAATCTGACAGTTTACAATACCATTCTGGGCGGACCAAGACAAAGCGATGAAAGCGACGGACCAGAAGAGATGTATGTGATCCTGCTTGATAATGGCCGCACTAATTTACTTGCTGAAAAAGACCAGCGACAAGGCTTGTATTGCATTCGCTGTGGTGCCTGCTTAAATGCATGTCCGGTTTATAAGAATATTGGAGGTCATACCTACGAAACTACCTATAGCGGACCAATAGGATCGATTATCACTCCCCATATGGCCGGGATGAAAGAATTCAAACATCTGAGTTATGCTTCCAGCCTATGCGGCAAATGCTCAGAAGTTTGTCCGGTTAAAATTGATATCCACAAAATGCTGCTGCTGAACCGCAGAGATTCTGTCCAGGAAGGTTTAAGTCCGCGGGCAGAAAGCCTCGGCTGGAAAGGCTGGAAAATGGGTATGATGAAGCGTAAGATGATGGATATGTTCGGCGGCAAATTCAAGAACTTATTACTCAAAAATTTCTTCAAAAAAAGCTGGGGTAAACACCGCGTACTTCCTCAGGTAGCTGAAAAATCGTTTAGTAAGCAATGGCAGGAGAAACAAATGGGAGAAACGCTCTGATTTGTGGCAAGGTGAAAACACCTACCACAGGAAAATAATGGCTCCTAAACGGATGTCATCCCTGCCTACCGTCAGGCAGGCCGAAGCCTGCCCTTCAGCAGGTGAGGGACCTTCGTAGTTCTTAGCAAAATTTTGCTCTCCTAAAACGAAGTTCCTTCACGTTGTTCAGGATGACAGGTGCACAGCGAAAAAAATAAATAAATTTCACTATGGACGGTGTTCACCGCACCACTTTACATTGTTCGGTTTTAGTACCAAAAATTCCTGCTTTTCATGAAATTAAGGTTGTGCTAGTTTGTGGTAAGGTGAAAACACCTACCACAGGAAAATGAGT
>JBIIWE010000175.1:0-5648 GCA_044339075.1 Daejeonella sp.
GTGGATGCATGAATGCTCCAGCCGGTGTTCAGTTCGTTTCTGTCCAGAATAGGTTCACCCAGTTTAACTTCATGCTGATGTGCTACGAAGATCGGGTATTCTGAAATTCCCTCGACCATGATCTCAACAGCAACCTCTTTGATAGATTCGTTGTAGAATTTTAAATCGAGCTCGAGGCTTTTCAGCGGACTTTCTTTTTCATTTTTAGTCCCATCAGAATTTTCATCAGGGCTTAGCAGATCTTTTATATCCATGGCAATGGTTTGAAAGTGCCTTTTAATTAATTAAACGACTGTTTCTATTGGTTTTGCCTGATTTAGATTCAGGGTTAATAATACCACATTCTCAACATGCTGGGTGTGCGGGAACATATCAACGGGACGAATCCTACTGACTTCATATTTATCCTTCATTAAAGCGATGTCACGAGCCTGTGTTGCTGCATTACAGCTTACGTATACAATTTTTTCGGCTTCCATTTCAAGAAGGCGCTTCACTACATCGGCATGCATTCCTGCGCGCGGCGGATCGGTGATTACCACATCAGGCTTCCCATGGGTTTGGATAAAATCAGCATTCAATATATCCTTCATATCTCCTGCAAAAAAGCTGGTGTTTTTAATGGAATTGATCTCCGAATTGATCTTCGCATCTTCAATGGCTGTTGGAACATATTCAATTCCCACCACAGATCTAACAGATCCTGCAATAAAGTTAGCAATGGTGCCTGCACCGGTATATAGATCATAAACCAGCTCATCGCCCTTGAAGCCAGCAAAGTCTTTGGTGATCTTGTACAATTCAAATGCCTGATCTGAATTGGTTTGATAAAATGATTTCGGACCGATTTTGAATTTCAATCCGTTCATATTTTCAAATATGTGATCAGCACCTTCAAAAACATGAATATCCTGATCAAAAATGGTATCGTTCTTCTTCTGATTGATGATATAAAGCAGTGATTTGAGGCTCTTAAACTCATTAGATATGAATTTCATCATTCCTGTAATCTGCTCTTCCTCAACATAGGCAAATACTACGATCACCATCAATTCACCCGTGCTCGAAGTCCGGATGATCAGATTTCTTAATGAGCCTTCATGATTTTTTAGATTATAAAAAGAGATCTTATTTGCTAAGGCATATTCTCTGACCTTATTTCTAATATCGTTTGAAGGATCTGCCTGCAGATAGCAATGTTCAATGTCGAGGATTTTGTCAAATCGTCCCGGAATATGATATCCAAGAGCATTCATTTCCATCTGTTCATCACTGCGCATGTCACCATCTGTCAACCAGCGCTTATCAGAGAAGGTATATTCCAACTTATTTCTGTAATAACTTGTTTCTTTGGATCCCAGGATAGGCTCTATACCGGATGTATCAACTTTGGCCAATCTTTGCAATGCATCTACAACACTTTTCTGCTTGAACAGAAGTTGTGCATCATAATTAAGGTGCTGCCATTTACAGCCGCCACAAACACCAAAATGCTTGCAAAATGGGTCTGTTCTATGTTCAGAAGGTTTAACGATGTTCTGAATTCTGCCTTCGTAGAATTTTTTCTTCCTTCGTAAAAGTTCAACATCTACAACATCTCCGGGAACGGCTTTATCAATGAAGATCACCAGATCATCTGATTTACCTACACCCTTACCTTCTTCGGCAATATCAATTACCTGGATGTTATTTAAAAATTTTTTGTCGGCCGGAATTTTTTTCATGAGCCGCAAAATTAAATATTTTTATGTTAGGAAAGGGGGAATGGATCAGATATTGGGGCAGAACCAAACCATATCCTGAAATTGAGGACGATATGGATGAAGATCGGGCCTATGAAGGATTGAAATACTGCAGATTGTTAAAATTCAAACAGTGCATCAATTAAATTGGATAATTCTGAAATTTCGCGACTCATGGTTGTTTTCTTTGCTAATGTCACAAAATACAACAAAATATACCAAAAACCAAATTGGTATAATAGTTTAACAATTAAATAACATGGAATTATTTTACGGCAGCTTTAACCAGGTAGGGTAGAATTTCTTTTTGGAAGGAGATGAAATTTTTACGAACATCCGAATCGCTTACTGATGTAAATGCGAATGAGAATACGATACTTTTACTTGCCTTGATCAAAAATCGCAATCGCGCGATGTAATCATCTGCTTTAAAAAGCGGGGTTTTATTGAATGATTCAATTAACAGATTTTCAAGATCGTCGGAAAGGGTTTTTAGAAATTCCTGTGAGTTGGCTGATTCACGGATAAATTCCCATCCAATAAATTCATTGCAAACCGTGTAAGAAAGTCGGCTGGTTTTAAGAATGATCATACTCAGGTAGGCTTCCTCATCCAGATCATCTGTAGGGTTATGAGTGATCTCATGCACGCTATGTTGAATATATTCCATCAGGATGGCCTGCAAGAGGAGCTCCTTGCTTTCAAAGTATTTGTAAATGGTAGCCTTGGCTATTTTAGCGCGTTTGGCAATCTCATTAACACTGGTTTTATGGTAGCCATATTTACGGAACAGGTCCTGCGCAGCTTTTTTAATACTTTCCTTGATCTTATCTACTTCCATTTCAATTAACTACCGTCAGGTCAAAATTAGTAATAATTACTTTATATTCCTTTAACCCCCGCTGTGCAGGTGCTTTGGCCGGTGATCCATCAAACAAGGAGAACTTTGCACCACTGCATGGATCTGTCGCAGTGAGGTTCGGATTATCAGGTACTATGGCACATCTCTTCTGCGGATCTACAGAACTACAACGATCATAAGCTACATAAGCGCCATCGGCTCTGCGGTAAATAATCAGTCCTGCAACTCCTGCATTTGCTTGATTATTAACTAGTAACAGTCCGTTTTGACCACGGATATTAAACTCCTGAAGGGTAATTTTATAGCTTACATATACATCAGGAATCCTGTCCAGCTTATCTTTGCTACAGGATATCAAAGTACTGAGAATGAATATGTAGGCCAGTTTAATTTTCATCAGATCATTTCCGATTGGAATTGTTTTAGAAAGCGAATATCATTTTCTGAAAATAGTCTCAGGTCTTTGATCTGGTATTTCAGATTCGTGATCCGTTCTATTCCCATCCCGAAAGCATAACCGGTATATTTCTTACTGTCGATATGTGTATTTTCAAGAACATTCGGATCAACCATTCCGCATCCCAATATTTCTACCCATCCGCTATATTTACAAAATTGGCATCCATCACCTTTACATATCGAGCAGGATATGTCCATTTCGGCTGAAGGTTCTGTAAATGGGAAGTAACTTGGCCGAAAACGAACTTTTGTTCCCTCTCCAAATAACTCTTGAACAAAATATAAAAGTGTTTGCTTTAAATCTGCAAATGATACATTTTCATCAATATACAATCCTTCAACCTGATGGAAAAAGCAATGCGCTCTTGCAGAAATAGCCTCATTTCGGTACACTCTTCCCGGCATGATGGCTCGGAAAGGAGGTTTACCTGCTTCCATCATACGAACCTGAACGGAGGAGGTATGTGTTCTTAGGGCTATATCGCCTTTTTCTCCACCTTTTTTGATGAAGAAAGTGTCCTGCATATCTCTCGCAGGATGCTCCTCCGGAAAATTTAAAGCCGAGAAATTATGCCAGTCGTCTTCAACTTCTGGTCCCTCAGCAACATTAAAACCGAGCTTTTTGAAGATCTCAATGATCTCTTTTCTAACCAGAGATAATGGATGACGTGCACCCAGTTCAAAACCTTCGCCTGGTAAAGTAAGGTCCTGTTCTGATTTTGAACCTGTATCTTCGGTTTCCGAACCTTCTTTAAGCGTCTGATATGTTGCTTCGGCCAATTGCTTGAATTCATTCAAAACCTTTCCAAACACTCTTTTATCTTCAGATGATACCGTTTTGAATTCTTCGAACAGATCTTTAATAATTCCTTTGGTGCCTAAAAAACGAATTCTGAATGATTCCAGTTCCTCTGTATTCTTTGGCTGAAAGGAGTTGATTTCTGCGGTATACTGATTGATTTTTTCCTGCATGATACTTAATATTTAAAGGCTGAAAACTCCTTTTCTAATCTCTTATTATTTTATTACGCCACGTTTAACTCCCACTTTGGTAAATGCAGAGATCGCTTTGTCTAAATGTTCTTTGTTATGTGATGCTGATAATTGCACCCTGATCCTTGCTTTTCCTTTTGGTACTACGGGGAAGTAAAATCCAATTACGTAGATTCCTTCCTGCAGGAGGTCAGCTGCAAAATCCTGGGCCAGTTTTGCATCATAAAGCATGATGGGAACGATTGGATGGGTTCCCGGCTTAATGTCAAATCCCGCAGCAGTCATTTTTTCACGGAAATATAGGGTATTTTCTTCTAGCTTATCCCTGAGTTCTGTACTTTCGCTCAGCATATCTAAAACTTCAATGGAAGCACCAACTATGGAAGGAGCCAGAGTATTGGAGAACAGGTATGGCCTTGAACGCTGACGAAGAATATTGATCACTTCTTTTGGTCCTGATGTAAAACCTCCGGATGCACCGCCTAATGCCTTGCCTAGTGTTCCAGTAATAATGTCAACTCTACCCATAACATGATGATGCTCATGTGTTCCTCGTCCGGTCTTCCCTAAAAATCCTGAAGAATGACATTCATCGATCATTACTAATGCCTGATATTTATCTGCCAAGTCGCAGATCTTATCAAGCTGGGCAATGGTCCCATCCATCGAGAAAGATCCATCTGTCACTATGATGCGATGACGTAAATTTTGTGTTTCCTTTAATTTCTCTTCCAGATCTGCCATATCATCATGAAGGTACCGATAGCGCTGAGCCTTACAAAGACGTACCCCGTCAATGATGGAAGCATGGTTCAATGAATCAGAAATTATTGCATCCTGCTCATCAAATAAAGGCTCAAATACTCCGCCATTAGCATCAAATGCAGCAGCATACAGAATCGTATCTTCAGTACCCAGAAATTTAGAGATCTTTTCCTCAAGTTCTTTATGAATATCTTGTGTTCCGCAAATGAACCTGACTGAGGCCATGCCGAATCCATGAGAATCCATAGTCTTTTTGGCAGCCTCAATCACTCTTGGGTGTGATGCCAAACCCAGGTAATTGTTCGCACAAAAATTAATTACTTCCTGTCCGCCCTGAATCTTGATTTCAGCACCCTGAGGAGTGATAATAATGCGTTCGCGCTTATAAAGACCGGCTTTTTCAATCTCTTCCAGCTCGTTCTCCAATACCGGTTTAAGGGTTTTGTACATAATATCCTTGATTAGAATCTGTAAAATTACAAATTCTGCAGACTTCCTAATAAACTAGTCGATGTTATGTTCTAAATTTTAATAAAATGAAACCTAAATCGTAGCTAGCGCGTGCTCATCAAATTACCTTCTAAAAAAAATAGATCAAAAGCCAGCCTTAAAATTAATTTGAAGAAATATTATCTCAATGTAAACTCCTTGAAATTATTCCTGATCAGTGCAACCTTTGGCAGATAATCTTCATCTTTACAAAAAAAAAATAAATGAGATCACCATACCTTTGCCTGCTGTTTCTGATCTTTTCAATTAACGCTTATTCCCAATCAATTATATTAAATGGCAGTGTAAAAGATACCCGTGGATTGCCTGTTCCTTTT
>JBIIWE010000176.1:0-5643 GCA_044339075.1 Daejeonella sp.
CTGTTTTCTGTTGTCTGTTTTCTGTTTTCTGTTGTCTGTTATCTGTTTTCTGAGGCATGAGGTCAGAGGTATGAAAAAGCAGGAAATCTCAAATTAGCACTACACAGTCTTTGCTCTTGGTTCTTGGTTCTTGGTTCCAATTTCAGTTATCTGTTATCTGTTGTCTGTTGTCTGAGGTATGAAGTATGAGGTTTGAAAAGAGCAGTAAATTTCAAATTAGCACTACACAGTCTTTGCTCTTGGTTCTTGGTTCCAATTTCAGTTATCTGTTATCTGTTATCTGTTGTCTGTTGTCTGAGGTCTGAGGTATGAGGTCTGAAAAGAGCAGAAAAATCTCAAATTAGCACTACACAGTCTTGGTTCTTGGCTCTTGGTTCCTGGTTCTTTGTTCTTGGTTCCAATTTCTGTAGTCTGTTAGCTGTTTTAAGGCTAAGGGCATTAAAGTGGTTAATGATTAAAGATTATCTTTTCGGGAAACGCGCTCAATACAGGTGAGGTAATTATCTTAAAGAGTTTGACTTTCTTTAAATAATCGTGCTTTGTCAATGGGTACTACACCAACATGTTCACAAACCAACCCTCCCGCTAGATTTGCAATTTCGGCAGTTTTAAATTCATTTAAACCTGCTGCCAAACATAATGCTGCAGTAGCTATAACGGTGTCTCCAGCTCCAGAAACATCTGCTATATCGCGTTTATGTGCAAGTATATGTTTGTTTCCACTTGCCGAACTGACATAAACTCCATTTTCAGAAAGGGTTAGCATAACAGTCTTTGCACCAAGTTGTTTCTTTAATCTTTCTACTGCCTGCTCAATTTGCTCTATATTCGAAGGATCAACGTCAATTTTAAGCCCTTCTTTTAATTCTTTGAGGTTTGGTTTGAAAAGCTGAACTCCCTTATAGGCATGAAAATTTCTTTTTTTAGGGTCAACTACCGTGATAATCCCCTTTTCTTCAGCCAGTTTTACAGTTTTATTGATGAGCTCTTCTGTAATTAATCCTTTGTCGTAATCTTCAAAGATAATTGCATCGATTTTGTGATCAGCAATGATTTGTTTTATCTTATTCAGAATGAGTAGGGTGTTAGAGCTGGATAGATTTCGTTCAGTTTCGGCATCAACCCTTGCTATTTGCTTATTATGAGCAATTATTCTTGTCTTGACCGTAGTTGGCCTTGATTTTATTTTTATAAGTCCCTCATCAGAAAGTCCCTGTGCTTTTAATAATAAAAGAAAATTTTCACCATCTGAATCATCGCCTATTACGGCACAAATATAGGGACTTGCTCCAAGCGATTGAATGTTTAAAGCCACGTTTGCGGCTCCTCCTAAGCGGTTTTCTTTTTTCGTTACCTTTACTACCGGAACGGGTGCTTCAGGAGAAATACGTTCTACTTTACCCCAGATATAGCTGTCAATCATTACATCCCCGATTATAAGAACATTCAAGGAATTGAACTTTTCGAAGATGTCTGTCATGTAGCTTTGGTAGGTTTAATAACCGGGTGTTTAGCCCGGTATTTAAGACAAATTCTTTATTTTAAGGCTCCTAATGCCTCTTTTATGCGCTTCATCGCTTCGATCAATTTCACATTAGCTGCTGCGTAGGAAATACGGATCGAATTTGGATCACCAAATGAATCACCGCTAACTGTTGCAACATGACCGGTATTTAATAAATAGAGTGAAAGGTCTTCAGCATTTTTGATAAGCTCACCTGCTGGACTAGTTTTGCCGAAGAATGAGCTCACTTCAGGGAAGAAATAAAAGGCACCACCAGGTAAATTAACTTTTAATCCCGGAATTTCTTTCAGTAAACCATAAACAAGATCACGGCGTTCTTTGAACACTTTTTTCATCTCAAGTATCGTTTCTAATCCACCTTCGTATGCTGCTATTCCTGCCATTTGTGTAATTGAGCAAGTTCCTGAAGTGATCTGACTTTGAAGTTTATCACAGGCCGAAGCGATTGCTTTACTGCTAGCAGAATAACCAATACGCCATCCAGTCATTGCATAAGCCTTCGATAGTCCGTTGATGATAATCACACGGTCTTTTATTGATGGAAATTGTGCAATAGATTCATGATCGTTCAGGAAGTTAATATGCTCGTATATCTCATCAGAAATAATAAAGATATCCGGATACTTTTCAAAAACTTTCACAAGTGATGCGAGTTCTTCACGGGTATATACACTTCCTGTGGGGTTATTAGGAGATGAAAACATGAATAACTTAGTCTTCGGTGTAATTGCTGCTTCAAGCTCTTCTGCAGTGATTTTAAAATCGCTTTCTAAGGTAGCATTGATAAACACAGGTTCTCCTTCAGCAAGCTTTACAAGCTCTGAGTAAGAAACCCAATATGGAGTAGGTATAATCACCTCTTCACCCGGATTCACAAGACAAAGAATGGCATTGGCCAGTGATTGTTTTGCTCCAGTAGAAACAACGATCTGATCGAAATCAAAATCCAGATTGTTCTCGCGTTTTAGCTTTGCAGCAATTGCTTTACGAAGTTCTGGATATCCCGGAACTGGTGTGTAATAAGAATAATTCTTATCGATAGCCTGTTTGGCTGCTTCCTTAACAAAATCAGGTGTGAAAAAATCAGTTTCGCCTAAACTTAAGCTGATAACATCTACTCCTTTTGCTGCTAATTCCCGGCCCATTTTTGCCATTTTAATGGTGGCGGACTCGGATAGATTTTCAATGCGGTTTGATAATGTGCTCATAATTAACGCAAATATAGAAACATGACCTGCCAAAGCAAAAATTAATGAGAATTCAATCTAAATTTTCCGATTTTTTGATAAATGCTCTATTGTAATGTCTAAATTTGAGCCAAATACGGATCAGATTTGCAAACTCAAAAAAAGGTTATTTTACTTTCCCTTGTCGTTGGTATATTGCTGATGCTTGCGAAGTTTACAGCCTATTTTATCACTTCCTCCAATTCCATTTTAACAGATGCAGCTGAAAGTATTGTCAATATCTTGGCAAGTCTTTTTGCATTTTATAGTATTTATGTTGCTGCTCAGCCAAAGGATCTAAATCATCCATATGGTCATGGGAAAGTTGAATTTTTTTCCGTCTTTATCGAAGGTTCCCTCATCGTTATTGCAGGAATTTTAATCAGTTTTAAATCTGTTTATAATTTATTTTTTCCTCATGAAATCAGCGACCTGGTTACTGGAACAATAATCATAGGTATTTCAGGTTTGATCAATTATGTTTTAGGCTATTACCTGATTGATCAAAGCAAAAAGTATAATTCGCTAACATTATATGCGGATGGCAAGCATCTTCAAACAGATGCCTATACCAGTGTAGGGCTGGTTATTGGGCTATTGCTCATTTATTTTACTGGTTTAAATTACCTCGATAGTATTTTATCGATATCCATTGGTGTTTTCATCATATATAGTGGTTATAAACTGGTTCGAAGATCAGTTTCAGGATTAATGGATGAATCTGATTTCGACACAAGTGATGAAATTATTGCAATATTAAATACCCATCGTAAAGAGTCATGGATTGATATGCATAATCTCCGTACACAACGCTATGGGCCTGATATTCATATTGATTGTCATATCACTCTGCCTTATTATTTTGATCTGAATAAAGTACATGAGGAGGTCTCTGAAGTAGACAAGCTGGTTAATTATATGGCAAATTCAAGAACTGAATTTTTTATTCATGCAGATCCATGTATGCCGGAATGCTGCCACTACTGCAGAATGTTTGAATGCACGGTTAGATCGGAACCTAAAAGCATGGATATTGCCTGGACGATAGAAAATGTAACTAAAAATCAAAAACATTTTACGCGGGATGTATAAATTTAATTTACGTGTTTATGGCCTTCTGTTTAATGAAGAGAACCAGATATTGATTAGCGATGAAGAGGAATATGGATTTCAGTTCAGTAAATTTCCGGGTGGCGGACTTGAATATGGAGAAGGTCTTATTGATGGTTTAAAAAGAGAGTTTATTGAGGAATGTAATGCCGAAATTGAGGTTTTGGAACATTTTTATACAACCGATTTTTTTATTCAGTCTGTATTCAATGATAGTCAGGTGATTAGTGTCTATTATCTTGTTAGGCCGGTTTCAGGTTTGGAATTAGATTTCAAAGAACTTCCTTTTGATTTTCAAACCGAGGGTGATATCTTACAGGCATTTCGCTGGAAAGGAATTCATGAATTAAATGTTGAGGATCTTACATTCCCTACAGATCAGCGGGTTTTAAAATTGTTAAAAGAAAAATGGCCGAAAAATCCTTAGCCGATCGTGATCAAGATCTGATCTGGCACCCCTATACACAAATGCAAAATGCGCCTGCACCAATTCCTATCATTAGGGGAGAAGGTGTTTTTCTAATTGCAGAAGATGGTAAAAAATATATTGATGCGGTATCTTCCTGGTGGGTGAACCTTCATGGTCACTCTCATCCTTATATTGCCAAGAAAGTTTCTGAACAACTTAGCACTCTTGAGCATGTAATATTTGCTGGTTTCACGCATCCGGGTGCAATTGAACTAGCTGAACGATTGATCAGTATTTTGCCTGATAGTCAGACGAAGGTGTTCTACTCTGATAATGGATCAACTGCAGTGGAAGTTGCACTTAAAATGTGCCTTCAGTTCTGGAGCAACCAGGGTAAAGAAAAGATCAAAGTTCTAGCATTCAATAACTCTTACCATGGAGATACTTTTGGTGCTATGGCTGTTAGTGCCCGAAGTGCTTTTTCAAGACCTTTTGAAAAATTACTATTCGAGGTCGAATTCTTAGACCTTCCGGATTTGAATAATTTGAATAAGCTTAAATCGCAAATTTCAGCATCCGCTTCTGAAGTGTCTGCCTTTATTTTCGAACCTCTGGTTCAGGGTGCAGGTGGGATGCAGATGTATGAAGCTGGGTTTCTTGATGAATTAATTAAACATTGCAAAAATAACGGAATCCTTACTATTGCAGATGAAGTAATGACCGGATTTGGTCGTACTGGCAAATTGTTTGCTTCTGATCACTTATCTGAAAAGGCAGATCTGATGTGTTTTTCCAAGGGACTTACCGGTGGCACAATGGCTTTAGGTGTTACAACCTGCACGTCTGTTATTTATGAAGCCTTTCTATCAGACAATAAATTAAAGACCTTATTTCATGGTCATTCATTCACTGCAAATCCCATTGCCTGTGCTGCTGCACTCGCTAGTATGGATCTATTACTAGAGGGTGAAACATTAGCGAATATTCAACGGATTTCAGCAAGTCACCAAGCTTTTAGTGAACGAGTTAGCATGCATCCTAAAGTAAAGTGTATCCGCCAAACTGGTACTATTTTGGCTTTGGAATGGGCAACAAGGGGTGAAACATCCTATTTTAATAATTTAAGAGATAACCTATATAATTTCTTCCTGGAACATGGTATTATTTTGCGTCCTCTTGGAAATATCATTTACATAATGCCTCCATATTGCATTACCAATGAACAACTCGATTATATTTACAAAAAAATTGAAGAGGCGCTTGAGCGATTTTAAAAATGAATTTTAGTCAATTACTTACAGAGATAGTTTCCGATAAGGATAAACATGTGCGCTAGTTAAATACCCTTTCCTTAATGGAAAACTCAGGAGCCC
>JBIIWE010000475.1:0-2736 GCA_044339075.1 Daejeonella sp.
GTGACAACAGATGATTTATTGGAGACTATTTTTAGTAAGTTCTGTATCGGAAAGTAGATGAAGTTTTCTTTTGGTAGGATAAAGCCTGCTTTTGCTGGCCAATAATAAGTTAGACTTCGGATAATTCTATTCTGGTTAACATCTGAACTATCGGCAAATAATATTATTTACAAATAAAATGTTTTCTATTAGTAAACATTTATTTTATCTTTGTACTGTGTTTAATATCATCACAAGAAAGACCTTACTGGAATATGTCAAACAATACCCTTTGGCAAGTACCGCACTTTTAGAATGGTACCATGAACTAGAAAAAGTGAATTTTAAAAACTTCAATGAATTAAAAAAGGTTTATGGCAATGCCAGTTTGGTTGGAGATGATCGGGTGGTGTTTAACATTATGGGAAATAAATTTCGATTGGTTGTAAGAATTATTTTTGAATATAAGATTATTCAGGTTAAATGGTTTGGAACGCATACGGAATATGATAAAATTGATGTTGAAAGCATCATCTTTAAAAGGAGTTAATATGGAATTGAAAGTTATTAAAAGCGAGGAACAATATCAGGAGTATCTAACCTGGGTTGATGAGCTGTTTGATAAGCAGGTTAAACCGGATACAAAAGAAGGCGAGATGTTACAGGTTGCTTTAGTGCTGATTAAGCAGTATGAAGATGCAAACTACCCTGTTCCGATGCCGGATCCGATTGAAGCAATTAAATCAAAAATGAAGGACGCTGGATTGAGGAATAAAGATTTAGTTGGGAAGGTTGGAAGTAAAGGGTATATATCCTCAATTTTAAGTGGAAGGAAACCACTCACTTTAGAACTGGCTAAATTATTCCATCGTGAACTGAATATTCCTGCAGAGGTGTTATTGTCATAATTGTTTATCTGCAGCTTGTCGAAAAGTCCATCATTCATATAAGGAAAGGCAGATTCGATAGATGACAACCCCGCCTAATGTTTTTTCAAACAATTTCCATAATTATCTGGTAGTCAGTATAAATTGCTTTCTATATCGGAAAGTAACCACCGCAAAATAGCCAGATTACAAACTACTTGTAATCATGCTGAAAAATTGTATTATTGACTTATGATCTAAAAGAATAAAGGATGTTTAAAAGGCCGATAATTCATAAATTTTCAGTGAATCTATCACGTATAGTACTAGTTTTATATGCTCTTTTTAGTACATTTTACGGCCATGCTCAGATTCAGAAAACCAGAATTGCATGTATTGGAAATAGTATTACAGCAGGAGCGAGACTTACGCAGCCTCAAATAGAATCCTATCCGGCAGTATTATCTGCAATGATGCAACAAAAGGAATATCTGAATTATGAAGTTAAAAATTTTGGTATTGGCGGTGCTACTGTACTCAGGTATGGAAAACCAAATCTATGGCGAATATTAGATTCTTTGAAAATTTTTATACCGGATATAGTGATTATTAAGGCGGGGACTAATGAAACTGTTGGTAAACCACTTTTTAACTGGGAGCATATAAATGAGTTTGAAAAGGACTATTCAGATTATGTTTCACTAATTAGAAAAATAAACCCTGAATGCAAGATTATTGTCTGTAGTCCTTTAGATATGGTTATTCAGACTGATGGATTATCTGCTGCGAGGAAAGAAGATCTATCTGGCAGGAGACCTAGAATATGGGAATTGCAGAAGAGAATTAAAAAAATTGCAAGATCTGAACATTTATCATTTCTTGATCTGACCAAGCCATTCCAAGACAAAGCTAATTTAATGACAGTCAGTGATGGCGTTCATCCCAACCGTGATGGATATCGATATCTTGCCTCTCTTGTTTTTGACTATTTGGTTAAAAATGAACTAATTGTGAAATAGTAAATTATGGAATTTTTAATATGTTATTATATTTGATATACAAAAACCTTGTTTTATGAAATCTAAACTAATCAGAACAGCCATTTTTCTACTCGCTGTATTATTTGGTGGATGTACCAAAGATTCTATTTCTACAACATTAAACTATAGCTTCAGCTTATTAAATCAAGGTGCTGTAGTTAGTACAGTAGGAGCCAGTGGCACGCCCATTGCAATGGGAACTAACGGCAGTATAAATTGGACAAGTGCCTCTTTGAATATCGCCAAAGTGGAGTTTAGCGCAGTACATGCCGGAAAAACCGCTTCCTTCGAATCTAAAAACCTATTTGGCATTAACCCTTTTAAAGCAGACTCATTATCAGGTTCTATTACTATTCCTTTAGGTGTATATGAAAATCTTCGATTCAAATTAACATTGAATGAATCGCCCACAAATCCTCCTATAGTATTAAATGGGACATATATAGAAGTATCAGGAACTAAGATTCCGGTGATCGTTACTCTAAACTCGGCTCAGTCATTTATAAAAGAAGCATCCCGTATTGAAGTGAGCACAGGTACATACGTTGCAAAGGTAAAACTTGAGTTGAACGCTATGGTAAAGGGTCTAATGGCTAGCGACTTCGGGCAGACTACCCGTACAGGTGTTAATAATACTATTCTAGTTAACAGTACTACTAACCGTGCACTGTTTGAAAAGTTATCAGCACGGATAGTAAATACAATGAGTGTTTCTGTTGTGAAGAAATAGCATCAATTCAATAGTTTAGTTGTGATAAATATTTATCCAATTAAACTTGACAATCTATTGGTATTTATCTATAAATCGCTCAAACTCTTGAATACTCCAAAAGAGGCCAAATTTTGGATTT
>JBIIWE010000449.1:0-2891 GCA_044339075.1 Daejeonella sp.
CATTATCGGTAAAAAGACTCATGTTAACCCTTCTTATATGAATATTCCCTCATTATTGGTGAACAGGAGGCGCTTTGTAAGCTTCCCTGAAGTTCGACCACTATAAGTATCGAAAAATGCTCACTTGATTGTTAAAATTGTACTTTCTTTGTCAGTTCTTCCACCGATGCCATTCAGGTCATAAACTATTTTTCCGGAACGAATAGTTAATTCCGTTTCCAGCTTTTGTGTTCCTTTAAGCAGGTAATTATGTGAATCAATAAATCCGAAATCTCCTTTTTTCAAGGTAAATATTGCTATATCTGCAACTGATCCTACTGACAGATTTCCAAGTTCTTCTCTTTTAATTTCTTTAGCAGGATTCCAGGTCGACCTCAAAATAACATCTTTAAGGGGTATTCCCATATTCAGAAATTTGGACATAATATTAGGCATGTCCTTCATTCCTGCATTCATACTTGTAGCATGCAGGTCGGTACTTATCGAATAAGGTAAAAATCCCTGTTTTACTGATGGTATAGCACGGGCAAATGTAAATCCATTTCCTCCATGCCCAATATCGAAAAGTATCCCTCTTTTTTGTGCGGCAAGTGCTAATGGCGAAACTTTATCATTCACATATAAAAAAGGGAAGGTCAGGCGATACATATGTGTAAAAATATCGCCCGGACGAAGGTGTTTCATAAATAGATCCTCAACGGTACTTATAGCCGGCTTTGAAGGATACGTTAAATCTAACATGACAGGCATATTTGCAATATTTCCTGCTTTTACGGCACTATCTAAAGGTATAAATGGATTTCCACCAAAATGAGCAGATTTAAAACCGACCACATCCTTTTTATTTGCTATTGCAATTTCAGCTGCCTTATTTGGATCCATATCATTCACATCCTGTTGATGCTCTCCCATGCCATCTCCAACAATATTCAGAAATACCAGAACTCTTGTTTTTGATATGTCAATTATATTCTTCTTAAATTCTGGAAAAGTGCGCCAACCTGAGCTTCCGGCATCGCCTACGGTTGTTACACCCGAACGGAAAGTAAAGCCATCAGGCCAAACTGAACTTGGACCATTCATGTACTGTTGATTTAGATTAGTGCCGGAAAAAACATGCACGTGTAGATCAATCAGGCCCGGAGTCACATACATGCCTTTTGCATCAATCACTTTTACGCCTAGATTGGCATCAATATTCTTTGCTATCAGTGCAATTTTACCTTCCACAGCACTAGCTGTTCGTGCGGTTTGAGTACCCTGAGCAGAGTTAATGGCAATATCCATTACCTCATCAATATTGTTTTTTGGGTCAATTACATGACCTCCTTTAATGATAATGCTATAGGATTTGGCTGATTCAGCGGGTTGAGATTGCTGAGCTTTTGTAGTATTGCCCAGAAAAAAAAGAGCAATAAAAAGTGATGTGTATTTTTTCATGGGTTTATATTCTTATTTATAAAATTAGAAACAAAGGCAGCAATTTGGTATACACCATATGTTTCTTTATAACATAAATATAAAATACATTCCGTTAAAAGAATATGGGTGAATTATTGAAAGAAATAAAAAAAGGATTGACAGATGAATGTAAATCCCCCTTTAGCAATAAGCATAGCTCCCCTAAATTTAGGGGAGCCTATACTTTATTTCTTGTTTTTGATTGTTTTTATTTCTAGAATATTATTAGTAATAGTGCCGGTAATGGTTACCTCATCGCCAATAAAATTTTCAACTAATTTAGGATTGCTGATGGAATAAACTTTGTCAGCAACTACAAAAACTGGAATCTTGCCGCCTTTTACACAACTTTTGGCACAGGCAGAATGTTCCTTGTTATTGCCCTTTGTTCCACAGTGATCATCACCGATAAAACCAGTCCATTTTCCTTTGTCCATTACATTGGCAGCAGCTGTTAAGCAAAAAGCTACTCCAAGAAGCATTAGGTACTTTTTCATATTTTCATATTTTTTTAAGAACTGAATTTAATATAATTTTTCGATAAAATAATGCAACAATAATTTAAATAATTAATGATGCAATTCTTATTAGAAATTCCTTTAAAAAATAGATCTCAGCATAATCAGGATTTTGTCTACTTCAGATTGGCATGGAGAGTACATGAAAAGTCTAAAGTGCGCGGCTTCAATAATAAAGCCACTCAAATTAATGCAGAGCTTTTATAATGTTTCTTTGTTTTTATAATGCGAATTTTAGAGTAAGTCCGTAAGTTCTTGGATCTCCAAGTACCCCAGCATAATGACTTGCATTGCCACCTGCAGGCAATAATTGTTCGAAATAGTCCTTGTTAAACAAATTGCCAGCCTTGCTAATGGTCTTGCCTATAAATTTATTTGTATGAGAATGATTTATCACACCTACACTAGTAAATATCTCAAAAACGAAAAGCTTAATTCACATTACTAAATTAATGGAATGTTCCTTTATAGGTTATGTATAATTCTTATATGGACTTTACCCAGATTGGAAGTAAAAGCTTATATCGACAAATTATTTGTGTAAACCCATTTATGATCTTTATAAACTAATGATTTCTTCATAGGAAATGAAGGAGGATGATTACCAATCCATACATTATGTATAATTACCTGTTCTTTACAAACAGGACATATTATTACACTGGTTTGCTGCGGACTGTTTAGGGCATCGATGATATACTTATCTGGCACATCGATCGAGCCATTGTGTTCAGGACAAATAATATTCATATGTGAATTTAATATCAAAGTATTAATTTATAGTTAATAATATATTATGATTTGGTTTGCTTAGAGATTACAAATCTCTTTCGAAATCAGAAATACTTATAAATTTATTTAAGTCCAGAAAGGGGGCTGAATTTTAAAAAAAAGCCAATCCTGCTTAAGGAT
>JBIIWE010000177.1:0-5623 GCA_044339075.1 Daejeonella sp.
CTTTTATTTAAATACCTGCATTTTTATGGCTCTTACGATTTTATAGCTTCTTCCAGACGTTGGTATAGAAACGAGGTCAGAGTTTTAAAATTTGATCCCCAAATTCATTCCTATCGGGATGCCCAGGGTTTTAGAAAAAATGACAGGAAAATAAAGGTGAAACCCATAAATGCCTATATTTATCATTATGGCTGGGTTCAGCCCCCTGCAGGTCTGGGAAATAAGGTTCGTAATTTTAATAAATTTTATCATGAAGACTCCTGGATTCAGGAAAATCTTCCTGAAAATCAGCAATTTGATTATGGTAACGCTGATCGACTGATCAGATTTGAAGGTACTCACCCGCTTGTTATGCAGAAACGGATTGAAGTTGGCAATTGGAAGTTTCAGGTTGACCCAACACTTTTGAAAAAGAAAATGAGCCTGAGACGTCGAGTTTTACAAAAAATAGAAGATTTGTGGCAATGGAGAATTGGAGAATATAAAAACTACAAAATTGTTTAATGACAAGAGCGCCCACTTCTAGAAAAAGTATATCTGTAGTCATACCAAATTATAATGGCAGACAGCTGTTAGAGCGAAACCTCCCTTCAGTTTTTAATGCCTTAAACAGTGCTAACACAGATTTTGAAATTATTGTCATAGATGATTGCTCAACAGATGACTCTGTGGCCTTTCTAATACAAAGCTACCCAAATATACGTTTGATTATTAGCGACCAAAATCAGGGCTTTTCATCAAGCTGCAATAAAGGAATTGTACTAGCTGAGAAAGACCTGATTTTACTTCTAAACACCGACATTGAGCTAAACGCTAACTATTTTGAAACTCAATTTAAATATTTTGACCTTCCGGATACTTTTGGAGTAATGAGTAAGATTATTGGAGCCAAAAATGGTGAGATCCAGGATACTGCACGGTTTTTAAAATACTCCGGATTTAAAATCAAAGCCAATGATTTTTTTTACGTTGAGGATGAGAACTTTCTTACTCCAACAGCTTATTTATCAGGCGCAAATGCTTTAATAGACGCTAAAAAATTAAAAGAAATTGGAGGTTTTGATGAGATCTTTTCACCTTTTTATTGTGAAGATTTTGAATTGGGGCTTAGAGCATGGCGCTTAGGTTGGAAATGTTATTATGACCCAAAAACTTATTGCATTCACGATCATTCATCCACTACCAAAAATTATCGTACTCAAAACTGGGTTAAAGCCATCTTCTTTCGAAACAGATTGTATGTACATGCCATACATTTAAGCAGAACCAGATTGATTTTTTGGTTGATGCAAATAACCTTTGTTGATCTTCTTTTCATGTGGCTTGGATTAAAATTTTATTTCTATAAAAGTTTTGGGATGTTTTTAAGCAATTTAAAATACATATTGCATTCCCGTAAAAAGATGAGCGAATTAATGACCCAGCATCAATGCACGACAAGCATTGATGAGGTAATAAATAAAATGGACAAGATGCTAGCGGGACAAACAATCATTCACGGAAGAAATTAGTCCTCCTTCAAAATGATTAACTTTGCCGCACAAATCAATTTATGAAGACCTTTTTCCGACTTTTCTCCTTTGCATCACCGGTTCAGCGATTTGCGGTTCCATTTTTTATAACGTCGGTATTAGGTGTGATATTTGGCTTGCTCAATTTCACTTTGCTCATTCCAGTATTCGAACTCTTGTTTGATCAGTCAGGGAAAATAGGAACAGAGACTCAAGCTATTGCACCTACATTTGATTTAAGTCTGAGCTATTTTAAAGACCTATTCTATTACTACTTTCAACGCGTAATCAACACTTCGGGCAAGGTTGGAGCATTAAAAATGGTCAGTATTGCTATAGTCATTTCTGTAATTTTGAGTAACCTGTTTAAATATTTGGCTGCCAGGGTTATTGAAAATTTCAGGTTAATGATTGTAACCAGAATTCGAAGCAGTATTTTTAAAAAACTCACCGAGATCGATATCCAGTATTTCAGCAGCCAACGCAAAGGAGATCTAATTTCTAGATTCATGACGGATGTTGTTACTATTCAGGACTCTATCATCCGCTCCATACAAGTTATTCTACGTGAGCCTATAGCCATTATTCTGAATTTTGCAGTGCTTTTTACCATATCGGCCAAACTTACTTTTTTTGCACTCATCCTGATTCCTGTCTCAGGTCTGCTTATTTCGCTGATTGTAAAACGTTTAAAGAAACATGCCACTGCAGCCCAGGAATCTTTAGGAGTATTAGTGTCTAGTATTGATGAGGGACTTAATGGGGTTAAAATTATCAAATCGTTTAATGCTGAAAATTATATCCAGGAAAAATTCAATGCCATCAATATGTGGACGAGTAAGATCCATAGAAGACTGGCAAGGCGGGTACTTCTGGCTGCGCCAGTATCGGAAATGATGGGAGTGATCACTGTGGCTGCGCTGCTCTATTATGGAGGTACGCTTATCCTTCAGGAAGGATCGGGTCTTAGGGGAGCTGAATTTATAGGATACATCATTATATTTTCGCAGATCATTAATCCTGCAAAAGCTATCTCTGAAGCATTTGGAAATATCTCTCAGGGTATCTCTGCCGGTGAGCGTGTATTCCAGTTACTAGATGCCCCAGAAAATATCACTGATAAATCAATGCCGATTTCAAAAACTTCATTCAATGAATGTATCGAGTTGAAAAATGTCTCATTCGCTTATGGAGAAAAAGAGGTATTGAACGGAATCAATTTTAAAATTCTAAAGGGAAGTACAGTTGCTTTGGTTGGTCCGTCTGGAGGAGGAAAAACCACTCTTATGGACCTATTGCCAAGATTTATGGATCCTTCTGAAGGTGAGATATGCTTGGATGATATCAGTATCAAAGAGATAAGTATGCGTGATGTAAGAGCGCTGATGGGAATTGTAAACCAGGAATCTATTCTATTCAATGATACCATTTACAATAATATCGCATTTGGGAGGTCATATACACAAGAGGAGATAATCGAAGCAGCCAAAATTGCGAATGCTCATGAGTTCATTGTTAAAACCGCTGATGCTTATCAAACTAATATAGGCGACAGGGGGATGAAATTATCCGGGGGACAAAAACAACGAATCTGCATTGCGAGAGCAGTACTTGCTAATCCGCCGATTCTTCTGCTTGATGAAGCTACTTCAGCTCTGGATACCGAATCAGAAAAAGTAGTTCAGAATGCACTTAAAAAATTAATGAAAAATCGCACGTCCATTGTAATTGCCCACCGCTTAAGTACAATCCAGGAGGCCGATCAGATCATTGTTCTGGAAAGTGGTAAAATTCAAGAACAGGGTACCCACAATGAACTGATCAAGGCCGATGGCCTCTACAAAAAGTTAATCGAAATGCAAACATTCAACGATTAAACATGAATCATAAAGCACTGGTTTCTATAGCTTTATGTACATATAATGGGGAAGCCTATCTAAGAGAGCAGTTAGATTCAATTGTAAATCAAAGCTACTCGGCAATTGAGCTAATTGCAGTTGACGATTGTTCCTCAGACAATACCCTAAGCATTCTGAAAGAATATGCAGCTAATTACCCATTCATCAAAGTTTTTGTCAATCCTGAAAATCTAGGGTATATCAAAAATTTTGAAAAAGCACTGAAACTTTGTAGCGGTGAGTTCATTGCTCTATCCGATCAGGATGATATCTGGGATTTGCATAAGATTGAAAAACAGGTAAAAGCAATTGGCTATCATTTACTGATTTATCATGATTCCGAATTCGTTGACCAGAATGGACAATTATTAAATAAAAAAATGTCTGATATTATGAATTTGTACCGTGGAGATCAGCCAGAATCATTTTTATTCTTTAATTGCATTTCCGGACACTCGGTATTAATGAAAAAGGAGCTGAGAGATGAATTATTGCCATTCCCGAATGCATATTTTCATGATTGGTGGATGGGATACGTGGCAACTAACCTGGGGAGTATTGAATGCATTGATGAACCCCTTGTCAAATACCGGCAGCATCACAAAGCAGATACAAATATTTTAAAACGAAAGAGAGATAATTCCACCAGAAATCAGCTCAGTGCGTCAATGAAATATGACAAAAAATTGCGATGGTTGAAATCCTGTGCAGAATATTCAAAAAATAAAAACCCAGGATTCATTCAAAATTTATATGCTGAATTCATGAAAAATAAGACTGTATATTTTTCTTTCGGACTGGCTAGAATGATTTATGCTAACCGTTCTATACTATTCAATATCAATAAAAAGAATTCATTCAGTAAATTAAATTTTAGTCTGAAAGAGCTATGGGGAGGAAAAATTAGGAGAATTTTTTCAGACTAATTCAGGCATGCTTCTCTTTATAGCAAAAAACATTGATTGCCATATCAAAGCTTTCACAGATAAGCCTAGTATCTACAAAAGGTCTTTTTCTTGTAGCTGATTCTTTAATATAATAATGAAATCCAAGACTTTCAACCAGCTCAAGAAGCTCATGAAGAGTCTGCTTTGAATTCACATTATTATGATATTCAAAAAAGATATGGTCGGCATTCTGTAAATTTTTGCCACAGTATTTCAATACGGTATCCTCAGCACCTTCAATATCGATCTTCAGAAAATCAACTTCATCTGTCAGGAAATCTAAAAGTGGTACTGCCTCTATAATTTTAGGCTTCTGATGAGCATATTCATTGCCTATACGCCCTCCCATTCCACCATCGGTATAAAAGCTTAGGGTTTCTGTTTTAGTCCACACAGCCTTTTGATAAAGGGTCACATTCTTTAATCCGAAGGTCTTAACATTCTCTTCCAAAATTGAGAATATTTCAGCATCAGGCTCAAATGCACTAATTTGATGATCAGGATAATTTAGAGAAAAATACAAAACACTCAGCCCCATATTGGCTCCGCAATCAAGAATGATTGCTGAACCAGGAGTAGGTTTAAAACGATAAATTTCTGTTTCAAAAATTTCGATATACGACTCCGCAAAACTTGGTCCGTGGTGAAATTTAAAGGGCTTATCAAACACATGTGCATAACCCACAGTAAAGTGCTTGAAATCAGCAACACGACCCAATTCGAGTTTAATATCCCCCGCAATAAACCTGGAAATAATACTTCTTTTAAGCCTTCTGAATTCTTTTCTTAAACCCACGAATGATAGAATAAATTGATTCTAAAAAAATGACCAAAACAAAAAAAGCGATCAAAAGATCGCTTTTAATTATATCTGTTAAAACTATAATTTTCTTTTCACTTCAACCTGTTCGTATGATTCAACGATATCACCAACCTCTATATTATTGAAATTCTGAATATTTAAACCACACTCATAACCTGTTGCAACTTCTTTCACATCATCCTTGAAGCGCTTCAATGAAGCTAACTCTCCAGTATAAACAACTACACCATCACGAATAATACGCACCTTGCTATTTCTAGTGATCTTTCCATCTAATACCATACAACCTGCAATAGTACCCACTTTAGTGATTTTAAACACCTCACGTATTTCAACGTTTGAAGTAATTTTCTCTTCAAATTCAGGGTCAAGCATACCTTCCATTGCAGCTTTAACTTCATTGATAGCATCGTAAATAATAGAATATAGACGAATATCGATCTG
>JBIIWE010000178.1:0-5616 GCA_044339075.1 Daejeonella sp.
AAGGCTCGCTACATTAAAGTTCATGCGGAAAGCTTATTGAAAACTCCTTCATGGCATATCCGATCAGGACAAGATATTTCTATTTATTGTGATGAGATTGTAGTGAAATAATTGGTTTAAAAAGGTAAAGCCCCCGCGGCTATGAGCGGAATGAAATCATGAATGCTAGGCAGGAAAATCCAAGAATAGGAAAACTTATATCAATCTTAAACAAATCGTCCATTCACTGAACCTCCGTTCACCTCTCTTCCGCATTGACTGGTGCGGCAATTACAGTCCTAGCCCTCGCAGAACCTTTCATAGCAGCAGGCGCAGCGGTAGCGTTTTGGTTCTTTTTTGCTACAGAAAAAGAACTAAGCCCCCGCGGCTATGAGCGGAATGAAATTATACATGCTTGGTGGGTACCACCAAGCACTTTCCTATGCTTGATGATTCTCAACACTAAAATTAAAAACCACCCCCTTTTATTCCCCCGCTCCAATGGAGTCCCTTGGGCCAGCGGTGGACACTGGATGCCTAAGGAAAATTTGATTTTAACATCAAATTATATCCTCTTTTCGAAATCTCTTTGTCTGATATGCTGTCCCCCGCGGCTATGAGCGGAATGAAATCATGAATGCTAGGTGAATAACACCTAGCACATGGAAAAAAGAAAAAGAATTTTATTTCGTCAACTCAACAGGTTTAATCTTTAAACCAGGCCCTGCTTTAAGCAATTCTTGAGTAATGCTGCGTGTATAAGTTTTGATCTCTTCCTGAAAATCTGATACTGAAGCTCCTGAACGGATCTCTTCGAGACGCTTCTCCCAGTTTCCGGTAAGTTCTGCCTGGGCTATCTTATGATCTTTTACTACCTCATACACTGCAAGACCAGTTGAGGTGGGTACCAGATTCTTTTTCTCCCGCAAAATATAATCCCGCTTCAATAAGGTTTCAATGATCGCTGCCCGGGTGGCAGGAGTACCTAAACCACTATCCTTCATGGCATAACGCAATTCTTCATCATCGATCTCCTTTCCCGCTGTTTCTAGGGCCTTTAATAAGCTGGCCTCATTATAAAGCGGTTTGGGTTTAGTTTGCTTTTCAAGTAAGGCTTTATCATTAATCGGAAGGTTCTCCCCCTCTTTTACCTTTGGAAGGGAAGCGTTCTCTTCATCCTTTTTCTCCTCATCCGGTTCATTGAACACAGCCCGCCAACCGGCAGAACTGATCACGGTACCGCTGGCAATGTATTTAGCACCAGATTGAACCGTAATTTTGGTAATCTCCTTGATACACTCCTGATGGAAAGCTTCCAGTGTCCGGCCCAATACCAAGTCAAAAATGGCTTGTTTATCTTCAGAAAGGCCATACGGTTTCTCCCCAGTAGGCAAAACAGCATGGTGATCGGTCACTTTCTTGACATTCACACTGCGCTTATTCAACTTAACTCCCAAAAGATAAGTTGCCTGTTTCCCAAAAACTTCATGATCCTTAAACTTTTCAAGTAAGGCTGGAATTCCTGCAAATACATCATCTCCAATATACCGGCTTCCCGTACGCGGATAAGTGACCAGCTTACTTTCATACAGATTCTGAAGAAGGTTCAGGGTTTGATCAGCAGTAAATCCATTCTTTTTATTTGCTTCCTGCTGCAAACTGCTCAGATCATGCAAGAGTGGTGGTGGTTCTTTTCTAGGTTTTGCCTCCACAGCAAGAATATGTCCTCCTAGCGGAAATCCAGTAGCCACATCCTCTACCTGATCTATTAAAACCTGGGCCTCATCCTTTGTCTTAAAATTTTCGCTTGAAACCGCACGAAAAACCTGTCCCTCTTTATCCACCTGAATACTGACTTGGTAAAAAAGTTGGGATACAAAATTCTTATTCTCAAGATAACGGGAGCAGATCATTGCCAGTGTGGGCGTTTGTACCCTACCCAGTGAAAGAACAGATCTTGTGCCGGAAGATATACTCAGTGCCTGCGTGGCATTCATCCCCACCAGCCAGTCGGATTGCGAGCGGCAATGAGCAGAATTGAATAAAGTATCGTAATCAGAACCAGGTTTGAGATTGCGGAAACCTTCTTTTATAGCCTCATCCGTTTGGGATGATATCCAAAGCCGCTTGAAAGGCTTTTTACATTTTAGGTAATAATAAATATACCGGAAGATCAGTTCTCCTTCACGCCCCGCATCCGTTGCGACAATTATATCGGTTGCTTCATCAAATAAGGCCTGAATAATGTTCAACTGTTTCCTAACACCGGGATCTTCAACCAGTCCGTCTTTAGTTTTTACTTTACGTATTGACAACTTAAACTTTGCAGGCAACATGGGCAGATTATGCACATTCCATCCATAAAAGCCATACTCCTGCGGTGGAGCCAGTTGCAGCAAATGTCCGAAAGCCCAGGTAAACGTAAAGCCTTTGCCCTCCATATAACCATCTCTTTTGGTAGTAGCCCCAAACACTTTGGCTATTTCCCTGGCAACAGACGGCTTTTCGGCAATAATTACTTTCATAGGTTAAAATTTGGACTTATCTAAAGTAGGTAAATAAGGTAGCTGACTGCAAGTTTGTGGAAAAAGAAGGTGGTTTTTAAGTGATAAGTTGTAAGTAATAAGTTGTAAGTGATAAGTTGTAAGTGATAAGTTGTAAGTAATAAGTTGTAAGTAATAAGTTTTAAGTTTTAAGTAATAAGTTTTAAGTTTTAACCCGATAGCTATCGGGTTGTAAGTTATTTATGAAAAGAGGAGTCATGGCTTCTATAGGCCTACTAAATTCTGACCAGAAAGAGCTTTAAAATCTTAAATTACAGCGCATGAGAAATTGAGGGCATTCAAAAAACAATCAATAAACCCAAAAATTATTATCCTGTCGTCGGCAATGGGTAGTTAAAATAAATTCAAATTTCCTATGTTTGGTCTATGACCCAGCAAACAATTCCTGCAAACCCGGTACGCCGAATACTTGCAGCGAGCCTCATCGGCACCACAATTGAGTTTTTCGATTTTTATATTTTTGCCACTGCGGCTGTACTGGTATTTCCAAAGTTATTTTTCTCAGCTTCGGATCCAGCTATGGCCACTCTTGAGTCGCTGGCTACTTTTGCATTAGCCTTTTTTGCACGACCATTGGGCGCAGCTTTATTCGGGCATTTCGGCGACCGCAAGGGACGAAAGGCAACGCTCGTAGCTGCATTAATGACGATGGGGCCATCAACTGTGGCCATCGGACTCTTGCCGGGCTATGCTTCAATTGGTATTGCCGCACCGATATTATTGGCCGTATTTCGTTTCGGCCAGGGATTAGGCCTTGGCGGTGAATGGGGAGGTGCGGTATTACTAGCAACAGAAAATGCTCCACCCCATAAAAAAGCGTGGTACGGTATGTTTCCACAATTAGGCGCACCTATAGGTTTCCTTTTATCTACTGGCTCATTTTTTATATTGAGCAAAACCATGAATGAAAGCGATTTTATAAACTATGGATGGCGTATACCTTTCATAGCAAGCGCCCTACTCGTATTTGTTGGCCTGTATGTGCGCTTAAAAATCACTGAAACACCTGATTTTATAAAGATTGTCGACAATAAGCAACGCTCAAAAATGCCAGTTAAGGATGTTTTTGTAAAACATACCAAAGCCATTACCTTAGGTACACTGGCTACAGTTACCACCTTCCTGCTGTTTTATTTAATGACCGTATTTACTCTGAGCTGGGGTACATCCGTGCTGAATTACACTAAAAGCGATTTCCTGATCCTGCAAATGATCTCCATGCTATTCTTCGGAATAGGTATCCCACTTTCTGCCTGGCTGGCTGATACCTACGGACGCAATAGAATGCTTGTTTCAGCAACTATCGCGATCATGGTATTCGGAATATTCTTCCCATTCATATTTATAGCCGGAAACTCTATTCTTACCGGAGTATTCCTATCGCTCGGTATGTTCCTGATGGGCCTTAGCTACGGACCAATAGGCACGGCGCTGGCAGGGATCTTTCCAGCGCCTGTACGTTATACGGGCGCTTCACTGGCCTTTACCCTAGCCGGGATTTTAGGCGCATCCCTAACCCCTTATTTAGCAAGCACCCTAGCACAGAATTACGGTCTTGCCTATGTGGGCTATTATCTGACTTTAGCTGCAGGTCTAACGCTAATGGCTTTACTGGGATCCAGGAAGATGATGCGGGAGGAGGTCTAAACAGAAAGTCATTAAAGATTATTGAATAATCTATTCCAAAGAATCTTCATAATCAATCATAAAACGATTAGACGCACTTTTTGTGAGGAACTGTACCTGCCTTGCACTGAATAAGTCCTAATAATCATGAAAAAATACTGAATAACAGAAAACCTTTAATTAATTTTTTAGATTTATATATCAGGATAGCGCGGCAGATTAACCCCAGTTCAAAAAATTAAAAAACATGGCAAAGAAACCCACCGAAATCATTAGCAGCAGTAAAGATTTATTCCCAATTGCTGAAATCATGGAGTCGAATCCAACATTCTCACGACGTCAAATGCTGGGAATTGGCGGCATAGCAGGTTTGACGGCTTTAACTGGCATATCGACAGGAGCTATTGCCCAGACTAAGCAAAGCAAACCACGTATTGCAGTTCTCGTTAGCTATTGGGCTTTTACAAGATCACACGCCGATTGGATCGTAAACAAACTGATTGACGGTTATTGGTGGGATGGTGCCCATACTGATTCACGAGTGGAAGTTGTTTCCGTTTATATTCATCAGCTTCAAGAAAGCGGTTTGGGTCAGAAAGTTTGCCAAGCAAAAAATATTCCAATCTTTAAAACTGTAGGAGAAGCGGTAACACTTGGGGGCAAAGACCTTGCGGTGGATGGTGTTGTCATAGTAGCTGAACATGGTGAATATGCAACCGATCTAAAGGGCCACTGGCTTTTACCGCGATGGTGGATTTTCCAGCAGGTTATCCAGGTTTTCGAGAAGAGCAAGCGCTCAGTACCCGTCTTTAATGACAAGCACCTCTCCTACAATTGGGATGAGGCAAAGTGGATGTTTGACAAATCACGTGAACTGAATTTTCCATTAACAGGAGGTTCCTCCATACCGGCCTATTTTCGCAAACCTGAGATAGAAATTGATATCAATACTCCTATAAAAAATTCTATTGTAATTGGAGGTGCCGGAGATGAGGGGGGCATTTTCCATGCTATTGACGTGCTCCAATGCTTCGTAGAACGACGCAAAGGCGGCGAGACCGGCGTTAAGTCGATACAATCTATTCGTGGGTCTGAAGCCTGGAAATGGGTAGAACGCAATCCATGGGCCGGCAAATTACTCGATGCTGTTGCAATTAGATTTGACTTTAAACCTGGATATTTCCAGGAAACTCCACAAACAAATATATGTGTTATCAACTATAATGATGGAACAAAAGCGGCCATAATTGGTGGCCGGAGTGTGGGCTGGACCTATGCAGGTGAAATCCAGGGAAAAAATGAGCCTACGATCATCTCGATGCTTGGATGGGCCGGTCCGTACGATCAGTACCATGCGTCTAACGCTCAACCGCACTGGATCACCGAAATGATGGTGACTAAAAAGGAACCATTCAATGCAGAGAGACTACTTCTTTCGACAGGCATT
>JBIIWE010000179.1:0-5595 GCA_044339075.1 Daejeonella sp.
TAATATCTGCCTGAACTGAACCGGATATTTGCCAACTTTTAGAAGGTGCCTTAAATACTGATAGATCATCCAAAGATTCCTTAGATACTGTTTGTGTAAATGCTGTCCCTGACAAACAAATGAATAAGAGGGCACCAATGGATTTAAAAATTGTAGATGAAACTTTCAATGTTGAATTCATTTTTTTTCTTTTAAGCCCATGAAGATAATAATGAAATCTTAATATCAAATGCTATTTGAAAATAATTGAATTTGAAAACCTTGCCTGAGCTTAATTACTTTCTATGAGACTTTGCCAAATTCTTTTTCACTCTATAATTTACAATACTGACAATCAGCTGATAAGGCAAAATTCATCGTAGCGAATAATGCTCTTAGTCAAGAAATTAGATTCATAGTTTTTCTGTCTTTTGCGGGAAAGGTAAAGCTGATGGGATGATGCTAATGAGTTGATTATGGGTCTCAGGAACACTTATTTATTGATCATCTTCAAAAGCAATTCTGGTTCATTTGTAGTAATGAAATCGATTTTCTGATCAATGAATGACTTCAGTAATGCCGGATTGTTTACGGTCCATACGTTGATGGTTAAACCTTTTTGCTTTGCTTGAGCTATCCAATCAGGATTCTTCTGATAAACACTTTGGTTATAATCCAAGCCCCATAGTTTATCTGCAGCCAGCATTTCTGGTGATTTATCTCCATTTAAATAGGCTACCCTTGCATGTGGATCCAGGCGCATCAGCTCCATACATATTTCATAATCAAAACTGATATAGTCTATCCATGCTTGTGCTTTTGCCATTTTAACCACATCTACTACCTTTTTAGTAAGCTGAAGTGCACGTTCCTTGTTTACCGTTGGTTTGATTTCCAATATAAGTTTTGTATTATTTTGTGTCATTCCTGCCTTAAGGAAGGATTCCAGGGAAGGCATATTTTCACCACTTGGTAGTTTTAAGGCCAGTAACTGTGCTGAAGTGCTTGTGTGGATAGTTTGTCCCTGTATCGTCGGATCATGATTGATCACGAGTACCGAATCAACAGTCATATGGACATCAAACTCAGAACCTTGGCATCCTAAGCGGATGGCCTGCTGCAAGGCCGCAATAGAATTTTCAGTTACTCCAGTATTTTTCCATGCTCCGCGATGTGCTATAACACTGTTCCTGATAAACTCATCTTTCACCAATCTGAATGTTTGTTGAAAACTCCCCGATTTTGTTTCAGCCGCAATGGTCAGGTCATACCATTTAATGTCAGGTTTAATACTCCCTTTAAGGATATACAACTTATTTGCTTTTAATCTGAATAAACCTGCATTAGCGCCGCTTAGCCTAAATTTAGCTTCCCAACCTGGTAAACTAAGTATCCCAACCTGATTATTTTCTTTAGAAAAAGTATGATTGCTTAAAACGGGCTGTGCGATTGTAGAAAACGATATCAAACTAATGAATATAAACACTGAGCAGAATTTAATTGATTTTGACATATTGGCTTTCGGGTTTCAGATTTTAAGCTATTGCAGGTAGAATTAAAATTAGAGAATCATCCTTATTGAATTTTATCTAAAATAGCTTTTATTAAATGGTTTTTATCTAAACGATTGTTCAAATCTATCTATACTGTTAGATATTCCAAAGAGAATTCAGCCGGCTGGGACAAATGGCATCATATTTTATCCATTTCCAGAATATATTATAAAAAAGGTATAATTTGGCATGAAATCAGCGTTAAGCTATTCATGAAAAAATATATTTTAATCTGCATTCTTGCTGTCATGGCGTCAAGTTGCGGAGTATCCCGGAAAATAGATATACTGGAAAAATGTAATTACAGCATAAAGTCTGCCGATAGCGTTTATCTGGCAGGAAAAGATATCAGCAAGCTTGTTAAGAACAAAAAGTTTGATTTAAGTAATGTACCGGGTCTAGCCCTAGCCTTGTTCAGAAAAAATATTCCCTTAAGTGCCAATGTGAAAATAAGCATCAATAATCCCAATCAAAAAACTGCTGTGATCAATCAATTTGACTATATTATTCTTATCAAAGGTCAGGAGCTTGCAACAGGATCGGTAGACAGAAAAATCAGAGTAGAATCAGGTGCAACAACCATCGTACCAGTACAAATCAATTCAAATGTCTATTCCTTTTTATCGAATGGGAAGATAATGGAAGAACTCATAGGGTTTATGGGTGGTACAGAAAGTGGCCCAGGAGAGAAGAAGGGTTTGGTGACCATTAAAATACGGCCCAGCTTTATGGTTGGAAATAAATCAATAAAATATCCAGGATATATCAATATTGACAAAGAATTAAGCAGTAAAATACTTTTTTAATATAATTACAAGATTATTAATTAGAATACCTGTTGAAGATAAACTGCAGAGCTACCGTAATCTGACATACAGACCAAAGATATATTCTGCAGATCATCAACCTTTATTTTCTTATCTTTCGACCCAGAAACAGAAATTTAATTATAGAATGAAATTTTTTAAAGTCTTTATAGTATTAATTCTTATCAGCCATTTAAGTTTTGCTCAAAATGTGTTAAGCTTAATGAATCGCGCAGACCTATTTTTCGAAACGATGAATCAGGGTAAGTTTGATGAGGCCCATGGCTTTTTTGATGAAAGTGTAAAAGCCAAGATATCTGTAGATGAACTAAAACTTTTCTGGCTAAAGCTGGAAAATAGCCTTGGAACTTATCAATCAGTGGATGGAGCAAAAAGTTCAGTTCAGGGAGAATACTTTCAGGTGATACTAACATGCGGTTTCACAAAGGGGTCTCAGCCATTTACTTTTATGTTTAATAAAACAGAAAAACTGGTGGGATTTTTCATATCTCCTAAAGCTACTGAATCTGAATATGCATTGCCGACATATGCAGACACGACTCTTTATTCAGAAAAAGAAATAAGAATTAAGTTCGCCGAAGGTGAGATGGCTGGCATTTTTACCAGTCCTAAAAAAGTTTCTAATTTCCCAGTCGTTATCATGATTCACGGATCAGGTCCTTCTGATATGGATGAAACCGTGGGGTCAAATAAACCATTTAAAGATCTGGCCATAGGATTAGCGGCACAAGGTATTGGTAGTGTCCGTTATGTAAAACGGTCGATGATCTATCCGAATTCCTTTAATAATGCTTTTACAGTTAAAGAGGAGGTTTTAGATGATGCGCTTTCTGCAATTACGCTTGCAAGCACTCTTCAAGGTGTAAATAAAGCACAGATCTATCTTTTCGGACACAGCCTTGGTGGAATGCTGGCACCCAGAATTGCAAGTCTTGCACCCGGTCTGAGAGGAATTATACTGGCTGCTGCACCAGCAAGAAAGTTTGCAGATCTGATCACAGAGCAAAATGAATACCTGTATAAGGCATCTGGTGATACAAGTTCAGCTGGAAAACAGCAATTTATAGAATCATCGATTGATATTGATAAATCTAGATTATTAAAGTTGGGCGCCATTGCACCTGATTCAATTATACTTGGAGCTCCGGCATCCTACTGGATAGATCTGAATAATCACGACCAGGTAGGCACTGCAAAAAAGATCAAAAACCGGATTCTCGTGGTTCAGGGAGCTAAAGATTTCCAGGTTTCCGTGCAGGATTTCAATATCTGGAAAACCGCATTAGCTTCAAACACGAATGCCTCATTTAAATTATATCCTGATCTTAATCACCTCTTATCCCCCCAAAAAGAAAAAGGTAATGGTACTCAATATCGCTTACCGGCAAATGTTGACATTAACCTGATCAAAGATCTTGCGATTTGGATAAAAGGGAAATAAAGCAGTATTCCTTAAATAACAAAAGCTCCGGCAATATTTGACGGTGCTTTTGTTTTAAAAACAAATCTATAAAATTAACTATTCCATGGGCCGGTGATCGCCAGTGTTAGTCCCGGCGACTGAATATTGACAAATAGAGTCTTGCCTGAAGGTGAGAAGACCGGACCTGCAAATTCTGATTTTGGATACCCGACATTTTTTGCGATCACATAAGTCCTCCCCTCGGGGGTAATTCCAATAATTCTTGCATCCGATTTATCCTCACAGATGATTACATCGCCCCATGGAGCTATGGTGAGGTTATCGCAACTTTGAAATGTGTCTATATCATTGGATTCAAGGAACAATTCCAATTTTCCGGGTGATTCGCGTTCACGTTCCTGGCCTTCATATTTACTTGGAATGTATTTGAAAATTTGTCCGTAACTTTTGTGTCCTCCGTTTGTACATGCAAAAAACAGCTCATTCTTTCCATACCAGATTCCCTCTCCACGTGCAAAACGGGCAGCACCATTTTTATAGCCTCTTAATCGCAGATCATCATCCGGTGCTTCTACATTATCAAGATCAATCCAATGAACATCAAAGTTTTTCTTCTGCGGAAATTTATCAGTATCCAATTTCTCCCAATTCCTGGTATCTGCACTTGCCCATTCAGTAATGACCATACATTGTAATTTGCCCCCTTTATGAAGATCGGCGAACTTATTTGGCAGGTAACGATAAAAAAGACTATCGCCACTATCCTCAGTTTGGTAAACTATTCCTTCAGTCGGATGAACCGCAACAGCTTCATGAACAAAACGGCCCATGGGTTTGATTGGAATAGGTGCGGTTAAGCCAACCTTATCCGAAGCAAAGATTTCGAAATTATAGCCATGATCCTGTTCAAGGTTACCCTTTTCTCCACCTTTAACCAGCGTGCTTTCCTCGCAGGTAATCCAGGAATTCCATGGAGTAATGCCTCCTGCACAATTTCTAACTGTTCCGATAAGACTTAAATATTCGAGCTCTACTTTCTGCAGTTTTTCATCATATACCATGGTGCTTGTCCCGCCATAACACAAACTCTCAGTTTTACCGAAATCATAAATATCTTTTCTATCGACTTTATTCAGCAATACATTATTTTTTCCGAATGGCCCGCTTGCAATTGCCCCGGGTGAGAGTTCATGATTTCTGATTAGAATGGTTTTATTATTTTTCCATTTAAATACACCCATCCCGTCAAATGCTCCAGGTACAGAAAATCCATCGTTCATTAGATCCCCCTTCCGGGATATCACTTTTCCAGTAAAACCATTGGGCAAGCTCAAAATATCGTCCTGCCGGTGTGTCAACGGCCCATAATTGCGCAGAAAATTGCCTTCTTCAATAAACCCTAATGCTGCCGCATTGGCAGCAAACTGGCTCAAACCCAGAAAGCCAAGGCTTACCAAGCCTGAATTTCTGATAAAATCTCTTCTGTTATTATTCATTTAAATAAATTTAAACTTAATTTCTAATATAATAGTGTACATGAATTCGAATGTAATCAGTAAATTGATTAGAATTACTTATAGAATCCAATTGATTAAAAATACTTGTTTTGAGAGCAAATAGAATAAAAGAATTAATGGAGATGGAATTCCATATGATATGCAGGCCAATCTTTTCTCAATGAAGGTAAAATCAACACTTAATTAATCTTAATCGTTCCCAATATGCGGGAGAAAAGCAGTGATCAGCCCAATTAATGGGAGATATGCACAGATCTGGTAAACGTACTCTATGCTTGTACGGTCAGCAAGTCCGC
>JBIIWE010000231.1:0-4682 GCA_044339075.1 Daejeonella sp.
AGGAATTAGTTTAGTTATTAATTTCGATGTGCCACCTGATCCTGAAGATTATATCCATAGAATTGGAAGAACAGCAAGAGCTGAAACAACGGGAACTGCCATTACTTTCGTTAATGAAAAAGACCAGCGAAGATTTTCATTTATTGAAAATCTAATCGGAAAAGAAATTCCGCGAATGACTTTGCCTGCAGAATTGGGTGAAGGTCCGGTTTATAGTCCCACAACCAGAAGGCCTTCAACAGGTGGGAATAATAGGAACGGTAAGAAAAAGGTTTGGGTAAAGCGTAAGGCTTGATTTTCTTATTATAATCAGCTAATTTTGTAGATAATGCCCTCAAACATTTAGGGCTTGGCCATGTTCTATAGTCTGTGATTCCAAATTGTTTTTCAGAATGATAAGTATCGAAAACGATTTCTTAAAGGTTACTATTAATTTTAAAGGGGCTGAATTAAGTTCCCTATATAATAAACTGAATGGACTGGAGCATTTATGGCAGGCAGATCCTTCCGTTTGGGGATTTCATGCTCCTAATCTGTTTCCTATAGTGGGATCATGTATTGATAATCAAATCATGATCGAAGGTGAAAAATATCCTTTAAAAAGACATGGTTTCGCTCGTCACTCGGAATTTAAACTACTGGAATCTACCAGCTCAAGGGCTAAATTTCTGCTGAATTATTCGGAACAAACACTTTCTGTATTTCCTTATAAATTTGCTTTTGAGGTGATATATGAGCTTCGTGATTCAGAACTCAGTGTTCAATACCATGTGATCAATCTTGATGATCATACGATGTATTTTTGCATTGGAGCTCATCCGGCTTTCAATATTCCATTTTCTAAGGATGGGTCATACGATGATTATTACATCGAATTTAAAGAGGACGAATTGCCAATCAAACACTTGTTTAATGAATCTGGTTTTTTTACAGGGGAAACAGAACCTCTATATTTGGATAACAAAAGACTGAATCTTAGTAAAGACTTATTCAACAATGGTGCGCTAGTTTTTAAGGAGCTCCTTTCTAAAGAAGTACTGATCAGAAACCATCAAACACCCAATTTTATTTCTGTTTCTTATGAAGATTTCCCATCATTAGGGATTTGGGCAGCTCCTGATGCGCCTTTCGTGTGTATTGAACCATGGCTTGGTTATGCCGATAGTGCAGGTGAACTCAGGGAGTTTTCACAAAAGGAGGGAATTCAAAAATTAGAAATTTCCAAGGTTTTTGAATGTAGTTTTTCGATTGGGATAAATTAGATGCTAGTGGAGGTTCTCGCTTTCATGAGATCCGATAGCTATCGGATGATAAGCATTGTTTGTGGGTGAGGAGATTCCAGTCTTCGCTGATCCGAATTTCAAGATGTGTTAGTGGAGGTTCTCGCTTTCGCGAGAATGACAAGCGTTATTTGTGGGTGTGGAGATTCCAGCCTTCGCTGATCCGAATTTCAAGATGTGTTAGTGGAGGTTCTCGCTTTCGCGAGAATGACAAGCGTTATTTGTGGGTGTGGAGATTCCAGCCTTCGCTGGAATCGAAATGCTGAAACCCTTGCCGGCACAAGCGCAATGTCATTAAGTTAAGGATTACGATCCTGACGAAAGTCAGGATCTCCTTCATTATTACAAAATGCATTGTCATTCTGGCGAAGGCCAGAACCTTCTGCCCCCTTAACTTAATGACATTGGGCGCAAGCGTGTGTGCTTCTATATTATATACCTGGAACGCGCGGCACGCACGCACAAGCAAGCTGGGCTGTCCGTCCCGATGAAATACAGCTGCGGGTAAAATAAACCTTGCCGAAGGAGGTAGCTTCCGGCTAATGATAATTTGAAATAAAACGCAATTTCTTGCCGGAACTACTCCGTAGGAAAGGGCTGAACTAAGCTATGAAAAACAGGTATTGATTTTCAAAATCAAGGAATCGTGGCACCAGTTTTATATGGATAATTATTATCCTAAATTTACACTTAATGTTTAGTACTCATTTAATTATAGCATGTTACATTATATTGTCACTAAACGTATAAAAAATATCAAGATATTCCTCTGCAAGCGGACGTGTATCGCGTGTGAGTCTCGTTCAAATTATTTTATTCTAATTTGAAAACCTTATTCCTTTTTCGATAACCTTTGCTTGTCCTGCTTTCTGCTTTCACGGATCATATCTTTCATATTATCCATTTCCGGCCCATCCTTTAAGGCTTTCCAGTCAAATTTTTCATCAAAGGGATCCAGTGCTCTTTGCGGATCAAAAATTCGGGAATCAACAGGAACAGCTTTGTATGGAGTAAAATCAGGACTTTCAGTAAACATATCAGCCAGATCATTGGCAGCAGCATCGTATTGATTCAGGTATGGTATACCCAGAATATTCCAGAATGTTTTAAAGATGCTTCCAAAACTGCTGTGAGTATGACTTACATGATCTCTTCTAATATAAGGTGATATCGCCATTAAAATACTTCGATGCGCATCAACATGATCTACCCCATTTTGGGCATCATCTTCTGTAATTACAATAAGCATATTTTTCCAATAGGGAGTATGGGATAGGAATTCAATAACCCTGCCCAATGCCAGATCATTATCAGCCATATAACTCTCCCGGAAAGGATAACCTGCTTTCGGACGCTCAGCAGCACCATGATCATTTGGTAAGATAACAGTCAAAACAGTAGGCAATTTTTCTTTACCCTTACCCCATTTGTCATTAAATTCCTTTTCAAATACCGTAGCTCTAAATTGATCAGGTATTGCCATATTATAGGTGGGATAGGAATAGGAGGTTTTGGAAAACAATGATTTTGGCATCGGATAATTCGCAATATGTTTGATCCCTCCGTATTTATAATGGTCTTTATAATCGGCTGGCTCAAACATAACTCCAAATCCAAAATTGAAATAGTTGATCTGATTTCTGGCCAAATGATCCCACATAGATCCTGCTTCATTATAATCTTCTGGAAAAATTGCTCCTGCCGATCCATTGATGCCTAAATTGCCGGGCGCATTGGAGTCCTTTTTATAAGTCCGATTATCTCCATAACCTGCTGGAGTAGTGGCCTCAACCCATTGGTTAGGGTAGGTGTTAACTAGCCATCTGTGTCCATCTGCAGATACATCGGCATCTACATAAAAGTTATCGCTAATTGCAAAGTTCCTAGCAAGTTTTTGATGATTGGGCATGATGTCTGCATTCTCAATTCGAATGTTTTTGTCAGTATTACTGAATGTTACCCCCTTACCATATCTTGAAATTGTAGAGTCGCCTTTTCCTTTTTTTACCTGACCAAAAACTTCATCATATGTACGGTTCTCCTTGGAAATGAATACGATATGTTTTATTGGTGATTCTTTTTGGCCAGGATAAAGTGGAACTGGATTTTTCTTTCGCCAATCAAAGGATGGGTCAGATTCATCTTTGATCAGGAAATTATTTGCGATGACCTGCCTGGTAGTATTCAATAGTTCTGTATCTACCGGAATATCTGTAACCTGTACATTCCCATTCATCAAGCTACCAATATAACTTCCTGCTGAACCTTGTTTAAATGTTAAGCCGCCATTGGGTCCGCTTCCAAACCCTTTAGCGTTTGCGATGATCAGCTTTTTACCGTCTGGTGATACTTTTAGTTTTGCAGGAAACCATCCTGCCGGAATATGGCCGATCACTCTTAGTGTAGCAACATCAATTACAGCAACTGCATTAATTCCAGATTCTGCAACATATACCCGTTTCTCATCCGGTGAAACTGCCAGTCCGAATGGAATAATGCCTCTTAACTTACTTAGTTTCTCCTCAGTACTTAGTTTGATATGAGTGACTATTTTTTGATTACGACTATCAAGAACGGTTATGTTATCATTGTTTCCATTACTGATAAAGACATAATTGCCTGCGGTAACGATAGAATTCGGACTTGAACCACCCACTGCTGGAATACCGTCAACTATTTGTCCGACAAGGTTGCCTGTCTTAGTTTTTGAGAATACTTTTGGTTTCAATGGGTTGCTCACCTGTACAGCCCAAACAGAGAATGATTCGGGTGCATTTATAGGGCCAAGTCCTTTAACCTGGATTGAATCATTTTCAAATCCATTTTCTGCCTCCGGAGTATCATAGGCAAAGGCTGGTTTATCTACCGATGTATTTTGCCAAACACCCTTATCTTTCCGTTTAATATAACTGTACTCATACATTCCAACGTTGGCTATATATACCGTATTTTCATCTTTTGAAAGTGTAATGCCAAAAGGATATCTTCCCACGGGGCAAGATGATATTAGTTTATTCAGTTTTGTGTCTATACAGATCATCCTGAAACCGATCTGATCCACAGCATAAAGAAAACGTCCATCCTTGCTCAAAACCATATCGCCAATAAAACCATGCGAATAATCAAATTGATCGCTCTTAGATCTGCAGTCGATTGTTCCCAGTGACTTGCCTGTTTCTATATCAAATTTGTAAACCTTATTTGCTTGTCCGCCAGCTACATAAACAATTTTATTATCAGGCGATATGGCCAATCCCATAAAAACTGATTCAATGATCCCTTTATCACCTTTTGGAGATTCAGGAACCTGCATGATCTCTGGATTTTCTGATTGAATATTTTTAAGGATGCTGATCGAAAGCGGACTTGTACCTGAATTTGCTGTGATAGCGATATTCCCAT
>JBIIWE010000180.1:0-5519 GCA_044339075.1 Daejeonella sp.
ATGCCATTCAATTAATGACTGGCAGTGGTGGCTGGCCATCAAATTGTTTTTGCTTACCCGATCAGCGTCCAATTTACGGAGGCACCTATTTCAAAAAGGAAGATTGGAAAAGTCTCTTGAGAAATCTTGCCGACTACTGGCAAAAAAAACCTGATGAAGCGCTTGCTTATGCAGTAAGGCTAACTGAAGGAATTAATAAAAGTGAACTTCTTGTCAAAATCGGAGGAGAAGTTGAATATTCTAAAGCAGATGTTTTAGCTATTTTTGATACATGGAAGCGTTCTTTTGACCTGGTAGAGGGTGGATATAACCGTATTCCAAAATTCCCGCTCCCCAACAACTGGCAATTTATGCTACGCTATGCACATTTAATGAATGATGATGTGGCACATACTGCAAGTCGTGTTACCTTACAAAAAATGGCATTCGGCGGAATTTATGATCAAATAGGTGGTGGTTTCGCACGGTATTCAGTTGATGGAAGATGGCATATTCCTCATTTTGAGAAGATGTTGTACGACAATGCTCAGCTCGTATCTCTTTATTCAGAGGCCTTTCAATATACGCCTGATCCAATTTATAAGAATGTTGTTTTTGAATGCTTAGAATTTATTGAAAGAGAAATGACATCTGCAGATGGCGGTTTTTATTCTGCGATTGATGCTGATAGTGAAGGTGTAGAAGGTAAATTTTATTCCTTTACGAAGGATGAAATAAAGGCAATCTTAGGCGAAGATGAAGCTCTGTTTAGTATTTTTTACCAAGTAACTGAAGAAGGAAATTGGATCGAAGAGGGCACTAATGTTTTTATTAGGAATTTTGAAAATGCTGACTTAGCATTGCAATTAGGTATTTCTGTTCCAATTTTAGAGAGTAAGATTAAACTCGCCAAGTCTAAGCTACTTAATGCTCGTTCTTCCCGTATCCGTCCCGGCTTAGATAATAAAATCCTTGCATCCTGGAATGGGATGATGTTGAAGGCTTACTCAGATGCATACCGAGTTTTTGGAGATGCTAAATTTCTTGAAAAGGCAAAAGTAAGTGCTGATTTTATTTGTGACAAGCTAATAAATAGTAATGAACTGATACGAGTTTATAATGTAAATAGGGGGCAATCGGATCACTCAGTAGCTTTTCTTGATGATTATGCATTTGTTATTGATGGTTTGATCGGACTATATGAAGCATGTTTTGATGAATCGTATCTTCAAACTGCAAAACAGCTTACAGAATATGCGATTTCAGAATTTTATGATGAAAAAAGTGGCATGTTTTTTTACACCGCAAGGTCAGGTGAGCAGTTAATTGCTAGAAAACAGGAAATTATTGATAATGTTATACCATCTTCTAATTCAATGATGGCTCATAATCTATTTAAAATGGGCCATTTTTATGTACAGAATGAGTATTTAAACATTTCAAGACAAATGTTGCGAAATGTGCATTCTCAAATCAAAACCTATGGATCTGGTTATTCTAATTGGGCATCCTTATTATTATACCATGTTTTTGGAGTGTATGAAATTGCTATAACAGGAATTGGAGCAGAAGAAAAAAGAATGGAATTAGAAAAACATTATATTCCTAACAAAATACTTTTGGGAGGTACTTCAGGAACATTACCTTTGTTAAAAGATAAATGGGCCTCAGAAACAAAAATCTATGTGTGCCAAAACAAAACATGTTTATTGCCTGTAATAGAGGTGATTGACGCAATTAAACAAATCGATAACCCAAGTACAAAGCCGGGAGCTACGGAATAATAATCCTAACCTGTCAATTACTTAATTTTATTAAAATGACAATTCAATTAAACAGCGTTGTAGCGCTAACGTACGATCTTTACACGAAAGAAAATGATCAGGAAGTATTTGTAGAAAAAGCAGATGAACAAAATCCTTTAGTTTTTTTATTTGGTGTCGGAATGATGCTTCCAAAATTTGAAGAAAATTTGGCTGGTTTGAACATTGGTGATACCTATGATTTTCATCTTCTGTCGGAGGATGCTTATGGATTGAAGGATGAAAGTAGGATTACTGATCTTCCTAAGGAGATGTTTGGTGATATGGAAATTCCAGAGATCGGTTCTATTTTGCCTTTGCAAGATGACCAGGGTCATCAATTTAGCGCAAGAGTGAAAGAGATTACAGAAACCGCCGTGATTGTAGATCTAAATCACCCTATGGCTGGACAGGCTCTGCATTTTATCGGAAAAATTATTTCAGTTCGCCTTGCAACTGATGAAGAACTTGCTCATGGCCATGCTCATGGAGCAGACGGTCATGAATCACATTAAACCAATAATTTTACTTGAGAAAAGGTATTGATATAAGTCAATACCTTTTTTTTGTTTTAAAAATTATTTAATTCTTTTGAATTTTAAATTAAACAGCGTTTTTAAAAAAAATAAATAAATCATCATCTTTTCTTCATGTTGCCAGAATAATTTTATAGAAAAAATAAACATCATGAAGAAAAATACACAAATTAAAAGTGCTCTGCTTGTATTAAGTGTAGCCTTAATGAGCCTAGGCTCTTGTAAGAAAGATACTCTTTCAATAGACAATGAACTTCAATTTGCTAAACTTGAAGCCATTACTATTAGTAGTACATCTGCAATTTCTGGTTTTGGGAATACATCTGACAGTTTGTATGCAATGGAAGCTTGCAAAAAGGGAAATAAGAAAACTGCTATTGAATTATCAGCCCTTTCTGCCACTATAACAACCTACCTTAGTACCAACTACGCAGGCTTTACTTTCCAAAAGGCTTATCAGGTTGCAAATCAAACTACCTCTGCGATTGAAAGTTTTGTAGTAGTTATTCAATTTAATGCTAAACCTGTGGCATTGAAGTTTGATGCAGCCGGAGCTTTTGTGAAGGTACTGGAGCTAAGAGAAGGCCGTAATATGAAAGGTCGAGGTGGTTGGCATGCTGGTGGTTGTTTTGATAACAGAGATGGAAAACAACGCGACACTATTGCAGTAAGTGCTATTCCTGCTTTGATTAAGACCTATATGGCTACTACATATTCAGCTGATACGATAGTTCATGCTTTTGTTAATAAGGATCAAAGTATTGTAGTTATTAGTAAAAATGTAAATTATTTCGCGACTGCATTTAGCTCTGCGAATATTTTCATTAAGAGAACTGAGTTACCAGCTTCCCCTGCAAAAGGAAGATCTATTGAAGCAGCTGCTTTACCAGCTGTTTCAACAACTTACCTGACCACTACCTATCCTAACTATGTGTTCAAGAAAGCATTTGAATTAAAAACAAATGGAGCTATCAAGGGATATTTGGTATTAATTGATGCCAACCTGACCAAATACGCAATCCATTTTGATGCTAAGGGACAATTCGTAAAGGCTGTCACAATCAGATAAGTAAACACTATTTATTTTTCAGAGCAGCTTCCTCTAGGGGAGCTGCTTTTTTATTTTATAGTATTTCAGCTTTTGCAATTACCTCTAAAGTCACATTCTGCGCACATTTACCACGTAAATGTTTGTATAATTATATAAATTGCATGTTCTGATCTGAATTTAAATTTTCAGATTCTGAATGATATCAGCTGCTTACTTTTATTGTCGCGCAAACAAATATTTAATGCTAATGAAAATAAAAATTCTTTTTTTTCTCTTTTTTCTATTCTCATTTAGTGCAAATAGTCAGGTTCATACAAACAGTATTTCTATTATTCCTCAACCGGTTCATATTTTGAAAGGAAATGGTCATTTTACCTTTCCAAAAGAAATTTTGATTCATGCATCCGATTCCCCAGAGCTTTTAAAAACAATTTCAATTCTTAGTGAAAGATTATCCTTGCCAACCGGTTATCATGTAACTTCTGTGATGAGTTCAAATGGGGCAACAATAAAATTATTGTTAAATGATATCTATGATAGTCAACTTGGAAAGGAGGGGTACAGTCTCTCGGTTACTCATACAGGCATTAAAATAAAAGCCAATAAACCTGCTGGATTATTTTATGGCGTTCAAACATTACTCCAACTACTTCCAAATGAAATTGAAAGTAAGGTGCTTGTCAAAAATACTCATTGGATAGTTCCAATTGTTGAAATACAAGATTTTCCTAAACTTGGTTGGCGGGGTTTAATGTTCGATGTTGCAAGGCATTTTTTCACAAAGGACGAAGTCAAGCAATATATAAATGCCATGTCGAGGTATAAGTATAATGTTTTGCATTTGCATCTTACAGATGATGAAGGATGGCGAATTGAAATAAAGGGGTATCCAAAATTAACCGAAATTGGCGCATGGAACGTAAAAAGAGAAGGTGAATTTGGGGACTTTATTCCTCCATCAGCAAATGAGCCACGTAACTATGGAGGATTTTATACTCAGGAAGATATCAAAGAACTGGTGCGTTATGCCAAGGACCGATTTATAGAAATACTACCTGAAGTAGATGTTCCTGGGCATAGCCTTGCAGTAATTGCTTCATATCCCGAATTATCATGTACCCCGGATGCTATCAACTATAAGGTCAGATCGGGCGAGAAGATTATGGATTGGTCAGGAGGGGCTCCGCCTAAAGCTTTGTTGGATAATACACTTTGTCCGGCAAATGAACTCGCTTATAGTTTTATGGATACCGTAATTTCTCAACTGGCAGAACTTTTTCCATTTGAATACATTCATCTTGGGGGCGATGAGGCTCCGATTAATTTCTGGCAGAAAAACGAACAAATCAAAGCGCTGATGGCTCGAGAAGGCATTAAAAATATTACTGAAGTACAGGGATATTTTACCAGAAGAGTTGAAAAAATTGTTGAATCTAAAGGGAAAAAAATGATGGCCTGGGATGAAGTGTTAGAAGGAGGGGTGAGCCCTACAACCGCTGTTATGAGTTGGCGTGGAATGAAATATGGAATTGAAGCCGCCCTAAATAAACACGAAGTTGTAATGAGCCCTACAACCTACACCTATTTAGATTATATGCAGTCTGATGTTATTTCAGAGCCAAGGGTCTATGCATCACTCCGTTTAAATAAGTCTTACGAATTTGAACCTGTTCCGGAAGGCGTAGATCCGCAATATATTAAAGGGGGGCAGGCTAATTTATGGACTGAGCAGGTATATACTATTCGACAGGCAGAATATATGACATGGCCCAGAGGATTTGCAATAGCAGAGTCTGTTTGGTCGCCAAGGGATAAAAAGAACTGGTCTGAATTCTTTTCCAGGGTTGAAGAACACTTTAAACGGCTTGATTTTTCAGAAACAAAATATTCTCCAGCCGTTTATGATCCGATCTTTAAGGTGGGTAAAACATCGGATAATAAACTAACCATTGATCTTAGTCTGGAAGTTGAAGGACTTGATATTTATTACAGTTTTGATAATTCTTTTCCAGACAGATTTTATCCTAAATATATGAGTACGTTAACTGCACCTATAGATGCTAAACATCTAAAGCTAATTACTTATAAAGATAAAGTACCTGTAGGAAGGATGTTAACTATGCCTATTGCAGATTTGAAAAGGCGTGCACG
>JBIIWE010000181.1:0-5511 GCA_044339075.1 Daejeonella sp.
TCATCTTCCTGGGAAAATTTTTCAAAGATCTTATCAATAAACTCTATTTCCATACCAATTCCAGTATCAGAAACCGTTGCCTGCAGAAGCTGTTTATCGGGATGATCAAGTAATACTTTGCATGAAACATCAATAGTTCCGGCATGAGTGAATTTGATTGCATTACTTATCAGATTCAGCAAAACCTGACTCAGGCGGTATGGATCTCCAATAAGGACAGGTGATATATCATCATCAATAAAAGAATTTATAAATTTCAAGCCTTTTTCTTCGGCCCTGTGCTGCATCACCTGCATTACATGTTCAATTATTCTGGAGGGTTCAAATCCTATATTTTCTATACTAAGTTTGCCTGAATCAATTTTACTTAGGTCTAGTACATCATTGATAATGATCAGCAGGTTATCTGCAGATGATTGAATGGTATTCAGGAAGAATTTCTGATTAGCATTCAGCTTCGTTTTATTCAATTGATTGGCCATGCCTAAAACAGCATTCATTGGAGTACGTATCTCGTGACTCATATTGGCTAGGAAAGTCTCCTTAGCCTCCGTAGATGCCTGAGCTGCATCACGGGCCATAGTCAGATCGATTTCTAATTTCTTCTGAGCAGTAATATCAAGATGAATACCAATAGAACCAACCAGTTTGCCGCTTTCATCATACCTTGGAGCACCGCTGATCAACCACCATTTATTCTCACCATACTTGTTTAAAACAGGTACTTCGAACGTATCGGATATACCAATTTTACGCTGGGCATTTTTGTTGAAGATGATTTCTCTTCTTTTTTTCTCCAAAAAAAGATCTGCTGCTTTTTCCCCGATTAACTCTTCTAAATGATATCCAGACATGATGCAAAAGCTATTATTTGCAAATTGAATGATATCGTCATTATCTACCTCAAGCAATCCAAGGTTCATGTTTGCAAGGATACTTCTATATTTTTCTTCTTTGATTCTTAAGGCTTGCTCAGATAGTTTTCGTTCTGTTATGTCAGAATGTGTAGCAATCAAGCGAATAGGCTTTTTATCCGCGGTGAATGTCAGAACCATTCCGCGGTCCAGGATCCAGATATATTCCCCGTTTTTCTTTCTGATGCGGTATTCCTTCTGGTGGGATTTTATCTTGTTTTCAATGTAATCTGTATACAATTTAGCGATCACAGGATGATCTTCAGGATGAACTCTTTTAAGCCAATCACTAACCTTATTTGTGAATTCACCATCCTTAAACCCCAGTAGTTTTGAATACTGTTTTGAGAAAAAAACATCTTTGCTTTCTAAGTTATATTCAATAACCCCATCACCAGTTCCTTCGAGTGCAAACTGCCATAATTCCTTACTAGCTTTTAATTCCTCTTCATTCTTTTTCCTATCTGATATATCCCTGATAAAGGAACAGAAAAATTCAGTATCTCCATGTTTTACAGGGATGATGGAAAACTCAATCGGGAACTCCTTACCATGGATGTTAACAGCAGGCAGCTCTAATAATTTATTTAATGCAGGACCCTCGCCAGACAGGAGATAATGTTTCATGCCTGACTCATGCCCTTTTTTATGGTAGCTCGGAATAATGGTGTCCGAAAGTTTCTTGCCCAGAACTTCGCTCTCTTTCCATCCAAATATTTTTTCTGCCTGCGGATTCCAAAAAGTTATAATCCCTAGACTATTGATGGTAATGATGGCATCCAATGCCGAATTCATGATCAGTCTGTTCTTTAGCTCACTTTGTTCGATGGCTTCCTGATTCGTATATTTTTCGGTTATATCTGAATAAGTCCAAAGATGTCCTTTGTATTCATCTTCAATAAAAATGGGGATGTATTCTCTTTTTAAGATTCTGCCATCAGCAAAATTCAGGATTTTTGAATTGAGTTTTCGTTCGATCAGAATGCCTTCAATTTCGGAAACAAAAGCTTCTGGATCGGCAAAAAAATGTTTGCTTTGTTCCGCACTTTCGACGCAATTAGTACCCTTTAAGATTTCAGGAGAAACGGGGATCTGAAAGAGATCACAAAATAGTTGGTTGGTGAATACGATCTCCCGGTCCTCATTTTCCAATAGAATAGCGCTTTGACTATTGTTCACTAATGACACAAATACTTCCTCAGCACTTTTTCGTTTACTTACCTGCTGTTTGAGGTAATCAGCGATCAGCAATAGGTCATCGGATGCTCCATCTAGCTCTTCTCCTTTTATAACACTGACAGTTTCATTTAATTTATTAACTGACAGTTTTTTTAACTCTAATTCTTGTTTTAATTTCTTGTTCAGCGCCTCATATTCTCTTTCACTAATTGAAAACGCTCTTTCAGATAATTTTACGTCCCTCTGTAGAGCAGAATAAGAGTCGCCTATTACTTCGAAAAATCGGTGCAAATCTTTATTTTCCTGCAGTTCTGCAGGTAAAAATTTACTAATCTGTTTTTGAAGTAACTTATTTAAGTTCATAAAAAGATGTAATCGTCATCGTCTGATTATGTAGCTGACAGCTTCCTCCCTCATTAAAAGGGGATATCTCACCATACGAGTAGAAACCCGCTATGGGTATGTTCTTTCCAATTGTTTCACACACGGCTTCAACCTCTTCCTCAATGCGTGGCCCCAGAACCAGTTTACGACCAACGCAACTTACCAATAATGAGAAATCGGGCTTTTCGATTTGGTTTGAAATGGTATGGCCAGCAGCTCTGGATGCAGCATCGGTCAGTTTGTCAAAGTTTGCTTTCATTAACCTGACCTTCGATCCAACTGGGACATCGCCGGCAAAGGTCATGCTTTTACTATTTTCGTCAATTGAAAGTATCGTGCGAACAACCGGTGAATGTGCTCCCGGGAAAGTAACAGCTAATGGGAAAAGCAATGCTGACCCGGGTAAATTAAGGGCATCGGGGCCTAAATATTTTTTGTAGAGCTCTAAGGCATTTTGCTCATCTATCTCATAGAGAACATTAGAAGATGATCGGGTAATTTCTTTCTCCAATCCAAACGTATCCCATCCGCCTTGTGAACCATGAGTAACGATCAGGTCTTTGCCATAGAATCCGATAGCAATGATCTTCCCTTCAGATATTTCAGTGTTTAATCCGACTAGGGTAGATTTGAACTTGTCTGCATCAGCTGCAAGTCCCCCACTGATCAAAACATGAATTCCTACAGCTGCGGTTAAGCCTTTTACTAATTCACTTCCATTTACCAGGCTTCCATCAGAGAAAACCATGATATAAGAAAGATCTTTAGTAGGCAAAAGACCAACCAAGGCAAATCCGGCATCATGGCTATTTTCAAAATCCTTTATATCAATTGATGCAGCGTGAATGGTCGTTTTTTCAAACTCCATGGCTACGATAACAATGGTATCGTCTTTGACAGTATCCATAAAGATCTCACCAGCAGTACTGCAAAAGGTAATTTCAGACTTGGGAAATTCTTTTTTTAGCTGGAGACAGGTATTTTTATCTTTCAGAATTTCCTTTGCAGCAAAACATAAGACCAGATGTGCATGATGATCAGGTTTTATACTGCTTTTGGAATGAGCAGACCATTCAGAAATAGAATATTGAAACTGAGAAACTTTCACGCAATACATTTTTGAATCCGCTTCTTAAAATCAATAAAGATTTTATGAAACCTATCCCGAGTAAAACAACTTACGTGCTTAAGCTAAAATTATTCCAACTATTTATTTATTTTTAATTAATTGAAAATCAATTATTTATATAAATTAGATTAATTAGCAATTCCAAATAGTAGAATATTTTCCATAATTTGGAATCGTTTAGAGTTGGATTTCCCCTTCTTTTATCATTTTATAAATGGTGCTTTTACCGATATCCAATGCTTTTGCGGTGGCAATTACATCATTATTGTTTTTGTTCAGGTAAAACCGGATGATGTCGCAGATATGCACTCTCAGTGATTTTTCTTCCATAACGATGATATCTTCACGTCCGAGCGAATTGAAGGTAATATCGCCAGCCATTATTTCGTTGTTTTCGCACATGACCACGGCCAGATCCATTAAGGCTTTTAATTCCCGTACATTCCCTGGATATTGGTATTTCAATAATTTATCTTTTGCGCCCTTTGAAATTTGCACAGGATTCATTTTGTTTATTCTTACAAAGTCATCCGCAAAATGTTTTGCCAGGATCAAAATATCGGTTCCTCTATTTCTTAGTGGAGGTAATTCTATCGTGAGGCCAATGATGCGGTAATACAGATCCTCTCTGAAATTTCCCTTTTTAACTTCTTCCCCGATATTCTTGTGTGTGGAAATGATTAACCGAGCGTCAAATTTTATAACCTCATTGCCACCAACTCTGGTAACTTCCCTTTCTTGTATGGCCCTCAAAATCTTGCTTTGAAGGTTTAGGTCGAGTTCAACTATCTCATCCAAAAAGATCGTGCCTTTATTGGCTTCTTCAAACTTCCCGATCTTTCGGGTATTTGCACCTGTGAATGCACCCTTTTCATAGCCAAAAAGTTCACTTTCAATGAGTTCTTTGGGAATTGCGGCCATGTTAAGGGCGACAAAATTTTTCTTTTTCCGTGGACTGTTATAATGAATGGCCTTGGCAACCATCTCTTTTCCGGTACCGGTTTCCCCAGTTATCGATACATTGATATTGGTTTTGCTTGCCTTTTCAATTAAACCAAAAATTTTCTTGATGCCTTCACTCTGACCAAGTATGGTATTTTCAAAGGAAAATTTCTGGCCTAATTCTTTCTTTAAATATTCTACCTCTTGCTTTAAGGTTTGATTTTCTTTGATCCTGATAATGCTGTTCCAAAGCAGATCTTTGGTTGCATTATCTTTTACCAGATAATCATTAACACCCATTTTTAAGAGATTCAGGGCAATGTTGATGTCTTCCTGAGCGCTGATGATGATTACCGGAACATCGGGTAAATGCTCCCTGATTTTCTGGTATATTTTATCGCCGGTAGAATCAGGAAGTGAGAAATCTAGACAGATCAGGTCTGGACGCAAATGTAGATTCTTTATACATTCTGCCCCGCTTAAAAATCGCGTGATCTTGTACTCAGGGTTCATACTCAAGTGATGTTCCAGGATCTTGCCATACCAGGGATCATCCTCAACAATAAAAATAGAATAGTTGTGCATTATTTGATTCAGCATCTCTTTTTAACTAATGGTTAAATCTATGCATTTTTTAATTTTTTCCAAAATATGGAATTTGTCCGATTTGTAGATAATATGGTGGGAGGTTGCAGCCTTGGTGGGAATCGGTTTTATCGATTGACTAGCGAAGTTTATAGAGGATAATGGAGCTTGCTGCTTTTGCGGGATCCGATAGCTATCGGATGACAAGTGTTGAGGGGGTTCCCGCCTTCGCGGGATCCGATAGCTATCGGATGACAAACCGCGTGTGGTGGATGAGGAGATTCCAGCCTCCGCTGGAATAGATTCAGATCACTTTCTGCTTTTAACAAACCAATTTGCTGCAAGATCATGCCAGTCGGGGTTATGTTTTTCAATTAA
>JBIIWE010000182.1:0-5499 GCA_044339075.1 Daejeonella sp.
AAAGCCCTTAAAGCTAAGGGACTTGATTCGGAGCTTGCTGTAAACTTTCTTTTCAAAGATAATCCTGAAGTCCAGAACCTGTCAAAAGGCTTTTTTTCTAAGTGGTTTGCCGCTTTAGGAATAATCATGGAGCGTATTACAGCAAAATTATTTACCAAAAATGTACCGATCCCATTCTCATTCCCTGTTTGGGGTAAGGATATTTCGGGACTTAAATTAGTAAGATCTGCTGATATCATTCACCTCCATTGGATCAATCATGCTTTTTTAAGACCACAGGACCTTGCTAAGCTATCCGCGTTGAATAAGCCTATCGTTTGGACATTTCATGATAGCAATGCCTTTACAGGAGGATGCCATGTGCGCTACGATTGCGATCATTTTTTGAAGGAATGTGGGAATTGTCCCATTTTGAAATATCAGGGGCCTGATGACAGCTCCCACAGGATCTGGAAAAAGAAGGAAAATGCCTATAGCAAACTGGATTTTACAATCATTGCACCAAGCAGGTGGATGGCTGATTCTGTTAAAAAGAGTAGCATATTGGGATCTGTTAATGTTGTAAACATCCCCAATACATTGGATACTGGTGTATTTAAACCGACAGTTAAATCAGAGGCCAGAGAAATACTGGGCTTAGATCCTGGAAAATTTATTCTGATGAGTGGCTTTATGCCTTCGCGGAAGGATCTTCATAAAGGAACAGCCTATTTAATTGAAGCCATTGAACTTTTTATCAGAGATCATCGGGTATCGGCTGATTCAGTTGAGTTGCTTGTGTTTGGTAACAGAGATGAAAAGAATGTTCCCAAATTTCCAATTCATACTACTTTTCTCGGAACTATCTCTGATGATGAAAAACTAGCACTTTGTTATAGTGCAGCCGACGTATTTCTGGCTCCTTCATTGGAAGATAACCTGCCAAATACGGTGATGGAGAGCCTTTCCTGCGGAACTCCACTTGCTGCCTTCACAACTGGGGGTATTCCGGATATGGTGAAGCATAAATACAATGGATATCTTGCTGAATATAGATCATCTGCTGATCTTGCAGCAGGTATAGCCTGGATTTACAATTACCCAGACAAGGCAGAATTAAATTTCAATGCCCGTCAAACGGTTGAGGAATATTTCTCGGAACATACCGTAGCAGGGCAGCATATTGAATTGTATAAATCTTTGTTAAATAACCATGTTCCAGCCTAAATTAACTGTTATTACCATTGTTTATAATAATGTTCATGACATTGAACGTACGGTTCTTTCGGTATTGAATCAAAGCTATGCAAACATTGAATATTTGCTTATTGACGGTGCTTCGAACGATGGAACTTTAGAAATTTTAATGCAATATGAAGGCCGGATAGGCAAATTGGTCTCAGATAGGGATAAGGGCATTTATGATGCTATGAATAAAGGTCTTTCAATGGCCACAGGCGATTATGTTCTTTTTATGAATTCGGGAGATGAGATCTATGCTTCAGATTCGGTAGAAAAGATTTTTGCCACTGAACCTGATGCGGATATCTACTATGGTGAAACAGAGATGTTTGATGAACACTGGAATAGTCTGGGACAAAGACGGCATCGTTCACCTGAGCATTTTACTTGGAGAGATTTTAAGTTTGGGATGTGTATCAGTCATCAGGCGATCTATATCCGTAGAGCACTCACAGAGCCCTATGACCTGAATTATCAGTTAAGTTCTGATATCGACTGGATCATCAAGGCAGCTAAAAAGGCAAAAAAGATCGTGAATGTGAGAATGTATGTAGCCAAATATCTGGTGGGAGGTATGTCAAAGAAAAAACATCGTCAAAGCCTTGTAGAGCGATTTCATATTTTTTCAAAGCATTATGGCCTGATACCTACTATTTTTAATCATGCGCTGATTGCCGGAAAGCTTGGCTTATATTACCTGAAGCATAGAAAGACGAATGATTAATTTGAATGATTCGTCATCTCGATCACGCGAAAAATCATTTTCAATTCACACACACTTCGACGCGTGGAGAGATCTGTTGATCAAAAAGCTGCCTTTGAACAACAGATTCCTCTTCGTACCTCATTCGGAATGACGATTCTAAATGACGAGCTTCTATTATTACAGTCATCGAACACACGAAAAATACTTTCAAACTCAAAAAATTTTGACTCGCGGAGCGATCTATTGCTTCAATAAGCACCTCCAGCAAAACAAAGACCTCATTAAATGAATTAGATTCATCTAATGAGGTCTTAATAATCAATTAAGCCTCTATCTCTTTCCTTTTAACTTCCAGAAATATCGCATATCCTAAAGAAAGCAATAAAAGTATGGATGCTATCAGTGAAATAGTTTCACCAGTATAGTATGAGGTAGGTTCAAACTTGAATTCTAGCTTATGATTTCCGCCAGGTAATTGTGCAGCACGTAAAATATAATCTGCTCTGAAGTAAGGTATTTTTTCACCATCAACATATGCGTTCCAGCCTTTTTCATACCACATTTCAGAGAATACAGCTAAGGCATCACGTCCTGATGAATACTCATAGGTCAGACGGTCAGGATGATAATTGGTCAATCTGATGAACGCATTGCCATCATAACCGACTTTATTTACATCGATCATCGATTTGAATTTTTGATCAACAACCATAACACTTTTAGGATCGAAGCTGCTGATCGCCATCATTTCCTCATCAGCATTTTTTACATACTCTACCTTTTGAACAAACCATGCATGTCCCGCTGCTGTTGAGCGGTTTTTCATAGTTTCTTTTTGTCCACTCTGGTCGGAAGTGATCAAGTATTTAGTGTTCAACATGTCAAGCACATCTTCATTGATCGCTCCATTGAATTGTTTATCTAATACTTCTTGGTAACGTTTAAGTTTAGCGGCATGATAACCTCCCAAACTTTTATGAAAGTAAGAAGGTACAGAATTTGAAAAAGGATTACCCTGACTTAGATCCAAAACTCTATAGTATGATTGATCACGCATGATCAATTGATCCACTTCTCTGGGTTTAAATTGCTGAGCTAAAACGGTTTTATCAACAAACTTTTCATTATTTAGGTAGCGTCTGTCAATGCTCCAAAGATCAACTAGTACTACAACTGCTAATGCGATAAAAACAAATTGGGGGTTCATTTTTTTCTTAATGAGTGCCCAAATTAATCCTGCGCCGATCAAAACGAATAGTAGAGAACGCAGTGCATCCATTCTTGCCAGGCTTATTCTGTCCTTAATCAAAGCATCTGCAATGGAATCAGCGAATCCTTTATCACCATTGGTTATCTGAGTTAATTGCTCTATGAATAGTCCGTGATTCTGAGTTTTGAAACTCAAAAATGCACTTGGCAATACAATCAAAATGATTAAAAGTCCGCCAGTGATATATAGACTGTACAACAGATTTTTTTGAAGTTTTTTAGGTTCTTCAGTATGGAAAGCAACTTCTTTTACTGCAAGAATTGCCAATACCGGAATTAAAAATCCAACGATGACCAAGATTGATTCAACCGCCCTGAACTTATTATAAAGTGGAAAATAGTTGAAGAACAGATCTGAAAGGAAAGGTAAATGCCTTCCAAAAGAAAGTACGAGACAAACAATACTTGCGCTCAATATCCACCACTTAATTCTGTTTTTGACAATGAAAAGTCCCAGAATGAACAGAAAGCAAATGATTGCTCCGAAATACCAGGGACCTGAAGTAAATTGTTTGTCACCCCAGTAGGTAGTTAATCCTACCTGTCCCAATTGCTGCATGGCAGGTAAGAGTTGTTCAGCAGGAATTCCTTTAGCGGCCAGCGTTTTTGCCACTTCCGATTTTTCATCTAAATTAGGTCCTGAAGCTCCACCGTAAGCATTTGGAACTAAGAATGTTAAACTTTCACCCACACCCTGGCTCCATTGATAAGCGTAATCTCGGTCTAATCCGTTGTTAGGTTCCGACTTATCAGTAGTTAAATTAGATTTTCCACGAATGGTTTCTGTACTATATTCATAGGTAGTCCAGAGCATACCTGCATTTACTGCAATAGCAAGAATTGAAGCTGCCGCCAGGTAACTGAATGATTTAATAAAATCTTTGCTTGATTTGCTCTTAATAGCATGGTATAATTCAATTCCAACATAAATAAGCAGTGCAATAAACAGATAATAAGTCATCTGGATATGATTCGTTCTGATCTCAATGGCAAGAAATAGGGCCGTTAAAACTGCACCTAAAAGATATTGCCTTCTGAATGTCAGAATGATGCCTGCCAGGATCGGTGGGAAAAATGCAATGGCCATCGCTTTATTGCTATGTCCTGCATCGATTATCTGAAAGTTATAGGATGAGAAAGCGAAAGCTATAGCACCTGCCGCCGCCAGCCATGGGTTCATTCTTAATACGCAGAATAAAAGATAGGCACCCAATAGGTACAATAATACAGTGTCGATTGGATTTGGAAATACAATTTTAAAGAAGGAAATAACATAAGTTGCTACGTTATTTGGATATTGAACCCAGATTTGGAAAGCCGGCATTCCCCCAAACATAGAATTTGTCCACAACGGACCCTTTCCGTCTTTTGCTTTGAAATCCATGATTTCCTTTTGCATGCCCTGAGCCATGAGAACATCGCTCTGATACAAGGCTTTGCCTTGTAATGCCGGACTGAAATACACAAAACATAAGGCAATAAATATTCCTATAATGGCCAGATGTATACCATTGCGTTTAAACCAGTTATTCATTCTGCTTAAATTAGTTGAATGCCAAAAATAGAAAAAAGCTTAAACCTGCAATGCTTGTTATTGCGCTTTATGAAAATAAATCTTAAGAAATATTCAATTTCTATCAATTAGGGCTCAGAATGGCCCTGATATGGCTAATAAGATTTTTTAAAAAAGAGGATAATCTTGGGATCAGGGAGTTTTTATTTCTTCATATTCAACAAAATCGCCTGCATCATCTCCTGGATGTTTGTCTTTAGGAGGCATATAATCAACACGGATGCGGCCATCCGGCGCAGGTTGCTGTTGTTGCTGATATCTCTGATTAGCCTGATTTTGTGCTTTTGTCATCATTTTTTGAAATAAGACAGGTAAAAGCAAACGGCCGATCATTTTGATCAACCATAAAATACAGATGGTAATGAATAAAAATTTTAATAATCCCATGAGAATAAATTCTGATATTCAAAGATAGAAGATAAATTTTTGAATATGTACAAAGCAAATTAAATGTTACACTCGAATTACGAACTTAAACTTACTTCTTAACTTTCAATTGTACCTTTCTCCCTAGTCACACCGGGCCGGATCAAGTCCGGACTGACAGGTTTTATGATCCTTTGTCACACCGGACTTGATCCGGTGCTTATCCCACGGGAATGACAGGCAGCACTAGTAAGTATTGCTTGCACTACTCCCTTTGTTAGTACACCACTTCGCTGATCTTTTTTGAGTATGATGTCTACTTCAAGACCAGGATAGATATCTTTTCTGTTTTGACCGTTCATTT
>JBIIWE010000183.1:0-5474 GCA_044339075.1 Daejeonella sp.
AGGGGGAAGGGGAAAGCTGAAAGTTAAAAGGGGAAAGTTAAAAGGGGAAAGCTGAAAGGGGGAAAGATAAAAGGGGAAAGCAGAAAGTTAAAAGCTGAAAGGTAAAAGGGGAAAGCTGAAAGGCAGAATGCTTAAAATGTAAAAAGAGCCATTAGACCATGAGCCATCTCGACTGGGAAAAACTTTCATCCAAATATATTGTACGTGAGAACTGGGCGACACTTCGGGTTGACTCTTGTCGTATGCCAGATGGTACGCTTATTCCTGATTATTATGTTCTGGAATACCCCGATTGGGTAAATGCAATTGCGCTAACTGATGACAATGAAATTATTCTTGTTAAACAGTACAGGCATGCTGCAGGCGAAGTGATCCTAGAGCTGCCGGGTGGATGTATCGAAAAAGGCGAAAGTCCGGAAGAAGCCATTAAAAGAGAATTGCAAGAAGAAACCGGCTATCAATTTTCAGAAATAGAATTTTTGTCGAGCCTGTATGCTAACCCGGCAACAGCAAATAATAAAACTCATTGTTATATTGCCCGTGGAGGCAAGCTTATTGGCAAACAACAACTGGGTATAGGAGAGGAAATAGAGATTGAACTGGTTAGTCCTGAACAATTAAAGAAGCTATTACTGAACAATGAATTTGGCCAAGCACTTCATACCAGTGGGATTTTCTACGCTCTGATCAAATTGGGATTGCTACACTAATACCAATCTGATTACTCAACCAAGTATCAATTACTTTTAGTATCAGGTAAAGCAAAGGCAACATAACTATCTCCCGATTTTGTCCCTAATTTACCACCTCCGCAAGCGATTACCAGGAATTGCTTGCCATTGATCATATAGGTCGCGGGACTTGCAAAACCAGCAGCAGGTAATTTAGATTCCCAAACCATTTTCCCGGATTTTTTATCAAATGCTCTAATCTTTTCATCCGGAGTGGCTGCAATAAATACCAGGCCTCCCTTTGTAACTACTGGTCCGCCATAATTGCGTGACCCTGTTATTCCCAATCCTCTTTTGATCAATTCTGAATATTCCCCTAAAGGCACTTTCCACAAAAGCTTTCCGCTATTCAGATCCACGGCATTTAAGGTGCCCCACGGAGGTTTGATGCCGGGATAGCCATCCTTATCTACAAAACGATCATAGCCTTTCATGATGAATGGGATCTGACTTTTCTTCGTTGCTTCAGTCCTGACCACAGCATTCTGTTGTTTGGAGCTATCTTCTGTATGTATTAAATATGCCATCAATGATTTTCGTTCTGATTCAGGCACATGCTTAAATGAAGGCATCCTGTTCCGGCCCTGCTGAATGATTTGACTTAACTGTAAGACATTATACTTCTTATTTAAATTCTGCAAAGAAGGATATTCAGTTCCGCTGCCCTTTAATTGAGGGCCATGACAGCTAATGCAATGTTTATTATAAACTGCTCTCCCAGGAGTAATGCCTGACCCTTCGGTTTGCGGAGCATCAAACATAATCTGTGTTGAGGGAACTTCATTGCTATTAACATACAGGATCTTAGTTTCCATATCAACTGCTGCACCTCCCCATTCACCACCTCCACCGAAATCAGGAAACATCCAGTTACCCTCTTTAGATGGTGGGGTAAACTGTTTTCTATTTTTAATCTGGGCATATCTTTCCGTCAATTCTCTTTGGGTTTCAGGACTGATGTCACTGATATCTTCAGGTCCGAATTTCTGTCTTGAAAATGACTCCGGGAGTGTTGGTATCGGCTGAGTTGGCCAGGGTTTTTCTCCCGGCAGGCCTTCCTGAGGGACCGGAACTTCAGGGATTGGGAATATAGGCATCCCATTTGTACGATCAAGCAAATATATATAACCATGTTTGGTGATCTGTGCCAATGCATCAATACTTTTTCCATTATGATTTATTGTAAGCAAATTAGGAGCTGCTGGAAGATCGCGATCCCAGAGATCATGGTGAACTACCTGATAATGCCAGATATACTTTCCGGTAGCAGCGTCTAGAGCGATAATACTATTCGCAAAAAGATTTGATCCTTTACGGGTTCCTCCATAAAAATCGGGAGATGCAGTACCAGTTGGCACATAAACTACACCTCTCTCTTCATCGAGCGACATACCGGTCCAGTTATTTGCACCCCCAATATTTTTCCATGCATCCTTATCCTCCCAACTATCATATCCAAATTCACCTGGCTGGGGGATGGTATGAAATATCCATTGACGTTTTCCTGTTCTGACATCAAATGCACGGACATGCCCGGGCAAGGCATCAGCATCTTCAGAAAGACTCATTCCCACAATAAGGAGATCCTTAAAAATTACCCCTGGCGTTTTAAGTATCAAGGATCCGTCTTGCGATTCTGGAATATCGAGTCCCTCCTTCAATTCAATCGATCCCCCATTGCCAAAATCTTTAATGGGCTCACCATTTATTGCATTCACTGCATAAAGTTTAGAGGCAGCGCCATAAAAAATTCGCTTATCGGTTCCCTTTTCATCTTGCCAGTACATCAATCCGCGGTTGATACCAAAGCCAATCTTCTCCTCTGAGTTTTCTGAAGGATCAAAAACCCATTTTTGTTTCCCGTTTGTTGGATCTAAGGCAAATAGCTTCAATTTTGAACTTGTCACATACAATGTTCCATCTATAAGGATTGGGTTACACTGCATCTCACTTCGGTTGGCAGTATCTTTATCTCCTGTATTAAAAGTCCAGGCTGCCTTTAACTCCGAAACATTCTCCAAATTAATCTGATCAATAGACGAATATCGGTTAGCGTCTTTAGTCCCGCCATAATTGGCCCAGCCAGAATAATCCTCAAATACAGCGTTCGAACAAGAATTAAAGAGAATGACACTAAATACTAAAAGGAATAATGTTTTCATTTATTATTTTACAGGAACGGTAAAGCAAGTACAAATACAAGAAGCAATTAAGGAATAAATGCGAATAAATGCAAGCAAATAGGTAATATTCAGGTTATTACTAATGAAAAATCTCATAACCCAGTAATTATTATCTGGCTTATGAGATCTAAAAATAGGGGAATGAAATTGAACTAAAAGAGCACTTAGCTCATTTTCAGTTTCTTTTGAATATCGGCTACATAGCCTTTGAATTTTTTGTCTGTATCAATAAGATCATCTACTGTTTGACAGGCATAGATCACAGTTGAGTGGTCGCGTCCACCAAAGAATGCACCAATTGACTTTAGGGAAGTTTTAGTATGAAGCTTTGCCAGGTACATTGAGATCTGACGGGCCTGAACAATTTCGCGTTTCCTGGTTTTAGATTTCACCATTTCGATAGGAACCTCAAAATACTCGCATACAAGTTTCTGAATATATTCCATTGAAATCTCTTTACTTGAATTCTTGATGAAATTCTTAAGCATTGATTTAGCCAAGTTCAGATCAATCTCCTTTTTGTTAAGCGTAGATTGAGCCAATAGTGATACCATGGCACCTTCCAGCTCCCGAACATTATTGTCAATATTATGAGCAACATATTCAATTACTTCAGAAGGAAGTTCAATTCCATCAAAATACATCTTTTTGTTAAGAATAGCCATTCTAGTTTCAAGATCAGGGATCTGAAGGTCGGCTGATAAGCCCCATTTGAAACGGGAGAGCAGACGTTCTTCCAGACCAGATAGATCTTTAGGTGCTTTGTCTGAAGTAATGATCAATTGTTTACCTGATTGATGCAGGTGGTTGAAAATATGGAAGAAAATATCTTGTGTTTTTTCTTTTCCGGCAAAATTATGAACGTCGTCCATAATCAAAACATCCATTGCCTGATAAAAATTCACAAAATCATTAATATTGTTATTCTTTAAAGCGTCAACAAATTGCTGTGTAAATTTCTCACAAGAAACATAAAGCACCAATTTATCTGTCAGGGTACGTTTAATTTCATTTCCAATGGCCTGCACAAGGTGAGTTTTACCTAATCCAACTCCACCATAGATCATCAGCGGGTTAAATGAAGTACCTCCTGGCTTTCCTGCAACTGCATAACCAGCTGAACGTGCTAACCTATTGCAATCGCCTTCAATAAAATTTTCGAAAGTATAATTCTGATTTAACTGAGGGTCAACCTGCAATTTTTTAAGTCCCGGAATTACAAAAGGATTTTTTATATCCTTGTTCAGGGAAATTGGCATTGGCATCGACTGGTTTTTACCCTCAGCACCATTACCATTGGATGGCATATTGGTTGTGTAGGGAATGCTGGTTGATGACTTTTCCACAACAATGTTGTACTCAAGTCTCCCATCTTCTCCCAACTGCTTTTTTACTGTTTTTCTGAGTAGGCCAACATAGTGTTCTTCAAGCCATTCGTAAAAAAATAAACTCGGCACCTGTATAGTCAAAACATTACCTTCAAGACGTAAGGCTTTTATAGGCTCAAACCAAGTTTTGAAACTCTGAGCCGGGATGTTATCCTTAATAATCTGAAGACAGTTATTCCATACATGTGCAGAAGTTTTTTCCATATTATTTTACTAATAAACTGATTTACAATTGGTGCCGAAAGAAATGTTGATAACTCTTTGGAGTTTCAATAATCGGAAAAAAAATTGATTAAAAAATTATAATTTGAAATTAGTTGCAACTAATTGTAAATCAGTAGAATAACATATTTTTTTTATCATTTAACTGATAAGATAAAAATGCAATAATTTGGCTTGATTTTGATTAAATATTGCTCTATACATGGCAAAATTTACAGTATTTAAAGTATTTATACACAAATATATTCAAAAGGCATTATTCTTATGGAATCATTAAACTTTCTAAATAAATATTTTTTTCCTGGCAAACAATTCTGATTTAATAAATGACACTTAATTTTCTGTACTATTTCATTTTTTTAATGATTTTTTTCTGTCGAATCATCACAAAAATATTCTGAATTTCATGCTTACCAAGAAAAATTTTCAGCTAGAATTTTTATGTTTTATTTTTCATCTCCAGCAGGTTAAAATAGATGCTTAAGTTCTACCATTTATTAAAACAATGGTCTGGAAAATAACAATTTCCCGAACCAATATTGTTCAATATTAAAATGCTCCACAAAAAATGAAGCAAATTGTTTGAAATATCCTTCAGTTTCAATCATTAACATAAAAAAGCTACTATCAAATCATGGAGAAGTTAATACACTATCTGGAATTACCTAACACCTAACAATAGTTAAGGAAGCTGTTGGATACAACAGGCCTTAATATTCACCAAATTCTTTTCTAAAAGTATCGGCGATCTCGCCTAAAGTAGCATATACCTCTACTGCAGCTAAAATATAAGGCATTGTATTTAAGCCATTCTGTACAGAAACCCTTAAGGCGTCCAAAGCCTTATCAACAGCTAATCCGTCTCTTTCAGCCCGAAGAATGATCAGTTTATCGATCTGTACTTTCCGGATAGAATCATCAACACGGAAAACTTCGGGTTTTAGACCTTC
>JBIIWE010000184.1:0-5471 GCA_044339075.1 Daejeonella sp.
TTCAGTAAGAGGCAATTGTATGGTCAGACATTTTGACATTTTATCCCGCAATTCTGATAAAAGAACTATGCTATTTACCTTAAATTCCCAATTATCCTTTTGCTTAAACCGTTCAGTAACAATACCTCTGACCTGTAGAAACAAACCAATATCAAGATATTGCTTTAGCTTGATATAATCTTCTCCAAAAAGTGCAATTTCAAATGTCTCACCATAATCTTCAAACATAAAAGATCCAAAAGGTTTACCCGTTTTAGTCGTACCATGCCTGCACGCAGATACCAGCCCGCCAATAACAAGATCGCGGTTACTAATTTTTTTGAACTCCTCCTGGTCTTCAGGCAGTATTTCAGTGCCTTTCATTCTATTGACCAAACTAAGGTGTTTAACCTGATGCGAGCAGAAATTATCAAGCTCAAATTTATAATTGTCTAAAGGATGTCCGGTAAGATAAATACCAATCGATTCCTTTTCATATTTCAATTTCTCGATCAATCCCCATTCTTCACATTCAGGCATTTGAGGTTCTGAAATTTCAGCATCATTCGTCCCTCCAAACAAGGAAGCCTGGGAAGAGTTCAGGTTATCTTGAAAATCATTTGTGTATTTGATCAGACGCTCGATACCGTTATAAAAACTACCGTCAGGCTTAAAAAAGAATTGTGACCGTTTATGTCCAAAGCAATCAAACGCTCCCCCATAAACAAGGTTTTCATACACTTTTTTACTAACAGACCTGGAGTTGGTGCGTCTTGCAAAATCATAAATACTTTGGTAAAGTCCATTTTCTGTTCGCTCTTCAACAATACTTTCAACAGCCTTCTCTCCCACACCTTTCATTCCTGACATACCAAAACGAACCTCGCCATTTTTATTAACGGTAAAACTCAGTTCAGATTCATTAATATCAGGTCCTAACACCGAAATTCCCATCTGTTTACATTCTTCCATAAAGAAGGATATTTTTTCGATATTATTCTGATTGTTTAATACAGCAGCCATATACTCAGAGGGATAATTAGCCTTTAAATAGGCGGTCTGATAGGCTACGAAGGCATAACATGTAGAGTGCGATTTGTTAAAAGCATATTGTGCAAAAGCTTCCCAATCTGTCCAGACCTTCTCTGCTACTTTTTCATCATGCCCGTTTGTTTTACAGCCCTCCATGAACTGGGCTTTCATTTTATTCAGCACTTCGATCTGCTTCTTACCCATCGCCTTACGCAGCACATCCGCATCACCCTTGCTGAAACCTGCAAGTTTTTGCGACAACAGCATGACCTGCTCCTGGTAAACCGTAATTCCATAGGTTTCTTCCAGATGCTCCTGCATGTCCATCAGGTCATAACTCACCTCCTCCCGACCATGCTTACGGGAAATAAATTTGGGGATATATTCAATTGGTCCAGGACGATAAAGCGCGTTCATGGCAATCAGATCCTCAAACTTGTCTGGCTTCAGATCGCGAAGGTACATTTGCATACCGTCGCTCTCAAACTGGAAGGTTCCATTGGTATCCCCACGCTGATAAAGCTCAAAAGTCTTCTGGTCTTCGAGTGAAATATAATCGATATCAATTTCAACATTATGGTTCTGCTTGATCAAACGCAGGGCATCCTTGATGATGGTCAGAGTTTTGAGTCCCAGAAAGTCCATTTTAATTACACCTGCATCTTCAATAACTCGTCCGTCAAACTGGGTGACCAGCAAGTCAGATTCCTTGGAAGTTGCCACAGGAATAATATCGGTTAGATCGTATGGGGCAATAATGATACCCGCGGCATGAACACCCACGTTCCGCACGGATCCTTCCAGAATCATTGCCTCTTTCAAAACATCTGCCTGTAGGGATTTACCATCTTCCAGAATCTTCCTCAGCGTTTTAATATTTTCAAAATCCTCGGGATTCTGCTCCTTTTTAACCGTATCAATCGGAGCGGTCATTACCTGCACAAGGTTGGTTCCAGGTCTGTCGGGAACAAGCTTTGCCAGCATATTGGATTCCGCAAGAGGAAGATCTAATACACGAGCAACATCTTTAATACTCGATTTTGCGGCCATAGAGCCATAAGTAATGATCTGGGCTACCTGATTTTTGCCGTACTTATCCACTACATAATCAATCACTTTCTGGCGGCCAGCATCATCAAAATCCGTATCAATATCGGGCATCGACTTACGGTCGGGGTTCAGGAAACGCTCAAACAGCAGATTGTATTTGATGGGATCGATATTTGTAATCCCGATGCAATAGGCTACCACAGAACCTGCGGCAGAACCACGCCCCGGACCAATGAAGACACCCAAATCGCGACCCGCACGAATAAAATCGGCTACTATGAGGAAATAACCGGCAAAACCCATGGTACGGATCGTAAAGAGCTCGAAATTGAGTCGTTCTTCCACCTCCGGACTTATATCCACATAACGATTTTTGGCCCCTTTAAAGGTTAGGTCTTTGAGGTATTCCCACTGATTCATGTTCTCCGATTCAGGACCCTGGTGGATTTTAAACTCATCAGGGATTGGGAAATTGGGGAGCATGATATCCCGCTTCAACTGAAGAATATCAACTTTATCTACAATCTCATTCGTATTGTCGAGCGATTCGGGTAGGTCATGAAAAACCTTTCCCATCTCTTCCTGACTCTTGAAGAAGAACTGATCATTCGGGAATCCAAATCGAAAACCCTTTCCGCTCTCCTCATCCGTTGCAATCGGCGTACTTTTCATATCACCGGTATTCACGCATAAAAGGATATCATGTGCATTGGCATCCTCCTGATCCACATAATGCGAATCGTTGGAACAAATTATTTTAACATTGTATTTCTTGGCAAATTTGAGCAGTACAGCATTCACCGTTTCCTGCTCGGGGATGCTATGGCGCTGAAGTTCAATATAATAATCCTCACCAAAGAGATCTAACCACCATTTGAACTCAATCTCAGCCTCTTCCTCTCCTTTTTTCAAAATAGTTTGAGGTACCGAAGCGCCCAGGCAGCAGGTAGTGGCAATTAATCCCTTATGATATTTCAGAATCAGCTCCTTATCAATACGGGGCCATTTGCTATACAAGCCTTCGATATAACCCAGCGAGCATAACTTTACGAGATTTTTATAACCTTCCGCATTTTTAGCAAGCAATAGCTGATGAAAACGCTGATCACGCTTTTCTTTGGTAAACTGCTTGATATGGCGGTCGGCCACGACATAAAACTCACAACCCACTATGGGTTTCACTCCATGCTTTCCGGCTTCGGCGACAAATTTAAACACCCCGAACATATTCCCATGGTCAGTGATGGCCATGGCTTTCATGCCATCAGCTTTAGCCTTTTTGAAAAGCCGCGAAATATCTGCCGCACCATCCAACAGTGAAAATTGCGTATGTACGTGCAGGTGCGAAAAATCAGGCATAAAGATAATTTTGGGTTGAATTCAAATTTACGAATCTTTTAGGGTGTGAGGAAGGGTGTTGAAAAGTATAAAGATATTAACCATTCCTAGGATATGTTTGTCAATTGCGAGCCTGCCTGCCGGTAGCCAGACCTGCCGGGCAAGGAGGTACGACGAAGCAATCTCATGACGTTTAACACCCTTAACTGTAACATTTATAACAGCAAATGCATCCCTAAAAATTTGCTCAAGTGATCTCATGGATTTTAAACCTTTAGGTGTGTACCAAAAATATAAATGTATTCAGAATCAAATTCACAGCATATTGTGCAGCCGAAGATATTAGATTACCTGAGAGGGTTAAATTTCTAATTCAAGTGTTTGTTAAATTACATACTATAACAGTTATGAATAACATCCTGAATTATAAAATATTTTATATTGAATTACAAATCAATCATTAATTGAATAATATTAATTTATCGTATGATTACTCATTCAATATTTTTTATACTAAATTAAATAGTTATATTTGAATTAATAATCATTCAAAATAAATAAATAGTCTAATTATGACTGAAATATCATACATAAATTGGAATTCCATGAGCGATAAGGCTTTAGTCGGACAGATTGCTGCATTTGTAAAGCACCATCGCCTGGAGCAGAATAAATCGCAGGAGCAATTGGCCAATGCTGCGGGTATCAGTCGCTCGACCTTAAGTCTTCTGGAACGTGGAGAAACCGTAACTCTCGCCACCCTGATCCAGGTTTTGAGAGTACTGGACTTATTGCATATCATGGATGAGTTTACAGTTGAGCAGAGTATTAGTCCGCTTGTACTTGCAAAAATGGAACGCAATAAACGTAAACGTGCCGGCAGCAGGAAACTTTAATCTGGCAGAGCAATGAATGTAGCAGAAGTAAAAATATGGGATGAATTGGTCGGTGCTGTTGCTTGGGATGAAAAGACAGGTCTGGCAAGTTTTGAATATGATCCTAAATTCAAAAAGCTGGGCTGGGAATTGGCTCCGTTAAAAATGCCGCTTAATTCGGGCAAGAATATCATCAGTTTTCCTGAATTACGCCGGAATAAAAATACTGAACACGATACCTTCAAAGGTTTGCCCGGCTTGCTGGCCGATGTACTGCCTGATAAATATGGAAACCAGCTCATCAATCTCTGGCTTGCACAACAAGGCCGGCCGCAGGAGAGCATGAACCCCGTTGAAATGCTTTGCTTTATTGGCAGCAGAGGTATGGGAGCTCTGGAGTTTGAGCCGACCAGTCTCAAAGAGAACATCAAAACCTTTTCGATTGAAATTAACAATCTGGTGGATATTGCTCAAAAAATGCTCTATAGCAGGGAGTCCTTCGCCACAAATCTGCAAAAAGATGAAGAGAAAGCGGTACTAGAGATCTTAAAAATTGGCACTTCGGCTGGCGGAGCCCGTCCCAAAGCGGTGATTACTTATAATGAAAAAACAGGAGAGGTAAAATCAGGACAAACCCGTGCTCCACAGGGATTTGAACATTGGCTAATCAAACTAGATGGGGTAAGTGATGTACAACTGGGAGCAACAAAAGGCTATGGCCGCGTGGAGATGGCTTATTATAACATGGCCAAGGCTTGCGGAATTGACATAATGACTTCTATGCTTTTAGAAGAAAACGAAAGGGCACATTTCATGACCAAGCGCTTCGACCGGGAAGGTGGAGAGACTAAACATCATATCCAAACCTTTTGTGCGCTAAAACATTTTGATTTCAACCTGGTCAGCAGCTTTAGCTATGAGCAATTATTTCAAACTATGCGCGAACTGAAACTGGATTATCAGGACATGGAACAGCAATTCAGGCGAATGGTCTTTAATGTGCTTGCCCGCAATTGCGATGACCATACCAAGAACTTTTCTTTCCGGCTTAAGAAAGAAGGGAAATGGGAGCTTGCTCCTGCATATGATATTTGCCATGCTTACCGTCCGGGAAGTGATTGGGTAAGTCAGCATGCGCTGAGTATAAACAATAAACGGAAGGATATTTTAAAAGAAGATCTCCTGATCATAGGCGAA
>JBIIWE010000185.1:0-5457 GCA_044339075.1 Daejeonella sp.
TTTATATCACTAACTTAATGACATTGCGCGCGCGCTCAATGTCATTATTTAAGGGGGCAGAAGGTTCTGGCCTTCGCCAGATCCGATAGCTATCGGATGACAATGCATTTTGTAATAATAAAGGAGATCCTGAATTCGTCAGGATCGTAATCCTTAAATAATGACATTGCGCGCGCTAGCGGTGGAAATGCATTGAAAAACCGCAAATAATAGAAATTTGCTATGCGTTATGTAAAAATACTTCAGCAGGAATACTGAAATAATTTTTAAGTTTCTGCGCCATTTTCAAAGTGATTTCGCGCTTTCCTGAAAGAATAGATGAAACATGACCTTTGCTTCCAATTATTGGCTCAAGATCTTTTGCCTTCAATCCCATTTCCTGCATTTTATATTTGATAACTTCTAAAGCATCAAGTTCAGGTAATTCATAATGCTTATCATCGTAATCTTTTACCAAAACCATAAGGATAACCCTAAAACCACCAATTTACCTTTTCCTTTAATTCATCACTAATGCGTCTTGTAGATATTTTTAACATAAGAATCCCATAAACGAGGATTCTAATACATTTAATGCCATATATAAAGGATATAGCAGGTAAATAAGGCGATTAGTAATTTATATACTAATTATCTGTAAGGATAGATAAACCATCTCTCATTCTCATAAAGATCATCTGCCAATCAGACAGTTCCACCAGGGTACAAATTTATGACTTTAGTCTCAGCAAATTAGTTCAAACAAAAGCAAAGGAAAGAAATAGAGTGAAATTTCAGATTTGTTGTACCTATGTTGTACCTGTAAAACAAATACCCCATAAGCTATTGAATTACAAGGTATTAATCGATTTTTTTCGGACTGTACTGAAGATCCGTCCCTTACTTCTTTCCTCTTAGTTCATAAAAAACAATGAGTATTATAGATAATAATTTACTATAAAATATAAAATAGATGGGCATAATAAACAACCAACAGCTGTATGAAAAGTAGCTGTAAGGGCTCCATAAGGCACCAGCTTTACATCGGTAGCTGCAAGTCCGGCAGATACACCACTTGTTGAACCTACAAGACCACCAAAAATCATAGCGGACTGCGGATTATCAATTCCGAGTTTTTTGGCAATAAAAGGTGTTATGATGGTAACCAATATTGATTTCAGGACTCCAATAGCAATACTTATAGCAATTACATCAGAACTAGCACCAACAGCAGAGCCAGTAACGGGACCTACTATAAAAGTGCAGGCACCTGCACCGATAGTTGCAAAACTTTTGGCATCGGTATAGCCCATTATGTAGCCTATAGTTCCTCCCGTAAAAAATGCTATGATAGTACCTAAGACCAAACAAAGCAATCCTATCAGCCCCGTTTTTTTTATTTCAGTAAGGCTTGCCCCCATGGCTGTTCCAACAATTGAAAAGTCTCTTAACATAGAGCCTCCTAGTAAAGCCATGCCTGAAAATGCAGAAACTGATGCTAATCCTTTATCTCCCCCGAAATAGGCAATAATTAATCCCGCACTAATTGCGATAGCGGCTCCAGGAATTTTATTGTTTGTAAGCCTTTTTGAGGCTATATAAGAAACATACATAATAAAGCCCACTACCAGGAAAGCAAAGATCAATCCATTTTTATCCAATAATTTTACAAGCTCATGCATTACTTTCAGGCTTATAAGATTGACTATTTTTTGCCATTCTTGAGATCAATGGAATTAGTGCATAACAAGCAGCAGTTGCAATTATAGCTACCATAATTGCAGCCCAGCCTCCGGAAAGCGCTGCTTTAACATTTTGAGTGGCAGACATAGCTACCACTACAGGTATATACATAGTACTCCAAAATAAAATCCCGCTTTCGGTTTCAGGTTTTAATATTTCCTTCTTTTTTAAGTAATGGTTTAATACAACCAATAGTAACATTGCAATACCAACGCCACCAAGGTTTCCACTTAGATTAAAAAACCTTCCTAATTCTTCCCCAATAAAATGTCCGACTAAAAAACACGCGGCCAAAATTGCCACTCCATATATTTTCATTTTCTATACTTTTTGAAATTTTATTAACCTGTTCACTGAAGTTTTTACCCCAAACTCTATAACCTTCCTCATTATAGAGCAATTTATCATCCCGGTATAATGCAGTAATTGGTTTACCGTCAATACCTAAAAATTTATCCCCCAATTCTATATAAAAAAGGTTAGGATCTGATTTACAATATACATTTTATTAGTGTATTTGCTTCCTGTATTTTATCCCATGCTGCCCATATTAAATATTGGTTAAAGAGTCAGAAGTATTAAATATTTCCGATAAAAATCTTTTCTGGGGGAATACTGATAAATTCGATAAGAACATATTAAAATGCAAATTAGTTGCATTTCATATAAATAACTTTTTTACCTCATTTTTTGTGACCTTACCCATTGCATTTCTTGGCAATTCATCAATTAGCAAATATTTTCTTGGTGTTTTATATGCTGCAATATTTGTTCTTAACCATGTATTCAAATCCACTAAATTAATGGCTTTATCTTTAACTACCAAAGCAGCAACGATCAACTCACCCCACTCATTATCATCCAAACCAACTACGGCACAATCATTAATAAGTAAATGTGTTCTAAGAACTTCTTCAATTTCCAAAGCAGATATTTTATACCCTCCTGATTTAATAATATCTACGGAATTACGGCCCATTATCCTATAATATCCATCTTCAATTATAGCGACATCGCCAGTTTTAAACCAGCCATCTATCGTAAATTCTTTTATTGTTACTTCTGGATTATTCCAATATTCAATAAATACATTTTCTCCTTTTACTAATATTTCTCCTGAATCACCTTCATTAATATCTTCAAAGTTCTCATTTACTAATTTCACATTAACACCCGGTAATGGTAAGCCTACATAACCTGCTCTTCTTTGTCCGCGATAAGGATTACTTATAGCCATTCCTATTTCAGTCATTCCATAGCGTTCCAACAAAGTATGTCCGCTAATTATTTTCCATTTTTCCATAACAGACACCGGTAATGCAGCTGAACCACAAACCATAAGTCTGAATTTTTTCATACATGCTGTTAGTAATTCCTGCTCAGTAATTGGCAATGATTCCCAATACGTTATTAATTTAAAATAAATGGTTGGAACGGCCATAAAAACATTTATTTTCCCTTTTTTGAACAACCTAAATATTTCATCTGCAGAAAATTCAGGAATAAATTCACAAGTTGCTCCACTCCACATGGCACAAGAAATCACATTCACAATACCGTGAACATGATGCAGTGGTAATACACAAAGTGTATGGTCTCTATTACTCCATTCCCAAGATGTAACTAAAGTAGAAATTTGAGCCTCTAAATTAGCATGTGTACTAACAACACCTTTCGGCTTATTTGTAGTACCACTAGTATATAAAATCATGGCTTTTCTACTCTTATCAATGTATGGCAATTCAGCTAATGGAATTTTCTCTTCCTTACCAAGAACAATCAAACGAATATTTTTTGCTGTTGTGGATTCTTTTAACAAGTTTTCATATTGAGGCGAGACAATCATTAATATAGCTTGAGTATCATCAATTACGTATTCTAAAGAAGGTAAAGGATGCGATAAGCAAAGTGGAACAGCAATTCCACCTGCCTGCCATATAGCCCATTGAACCTTTACATAATCAAACCCTGGATTTACCATAAAAGCAACTCTTGCCTCATTCAGATCTTTTTTACCATTTAACAATAATGAAGCAAATTGCTGGGAGTCACTTAATAGTATTTCATAACTATATGAAAAAGAATTACTTATAATAGACTGATCGGGAAGATATGTTTTAATATTTTTAAATAATGTAAGCATTAGCTGAATTTTAGTAAGTAATTTATTTTCTTGGGGGGTATCAGTATGTGCATCAATAGCCATGAAATTAGGTAAACAAAGCCGCAAATAAGAAACATAATTAAAAAGCAGGTTTGAGAGTCTCCGATGCTTTAATAATGATCAAATAACATACCTGCACTTTTTGCAATTAAGATACCTCCAGCTGCGCCAAACATACTTCCAATTCCAGTTACCGAAGCAGTATCATTTTATGGAAACATATCACTTACCGTTGTAAAGATATTGGCACTCCATGCCTGGTGTCTTGTCCTAAAATAGGTTTACACAATAAGTAAACTTATGGAACAACTAGTTCAAATATTTAGTGAATCATTTAAGCGATCTGTTGTAGATCGGGTAAATAATGGTTTAATTAGTAAAGAAGAAGCTCGTCGTCGTTACGGAATCAAAGCAAAATTGGGATTCTGCTATGGCAACCTAATTATCAAAAATACGGCAGGTGTTCATTAAATTTGCCAATAAATATTTTACTATTAAAACCTAAAAAACAATCATTAGCTGCTCCTAGTTTATATGATATTACTTTATTAGCTCAGAAAATGAAAATTACAGGTCATAAAAAACTCGCAACTTTACAGAAATATATCAAGAGTGATTCAGATATTCAGATGATGTTAGAAGTTGGAAACCGGATTGGGAAAAATTGAAATCTGGCATCAATGACTCTCAATCTATATTAAACTAATACATAAGATTGGGATAGTAAAGAACATTTAAGTTTTTATAACTCGACAGACCAACTTATCTGTTCCAGCCTTTTCTTTATAGTTTTCATTGTAGATAGAACTAAATCAACACTCGGCAGATCTCCGTAAACTAAATTCCTAAAATCTCCATTATAGATTGATTTTAATTGATCCCAAACATTGACTAGATCTTTAAAAATCAAAGCCTCTATTGGATGATTGATTAGCCATTGATTATTATTCCTAAAACTGGCTAAATCATCATTTGCTACCTTCAATAACATATTTTCAAAAGCGGGGGAATGAAGAAAGGTTAAGAACTCTTCTTGTTGCAATAGTTGATGCAAGTCGTATATATGTCTGATTTTTTTCTTTAAATCATTAATTGGACTTATAGAATAAGAGAATCTGACTAAACTCATAATCTTTTCACAGATTGTTCTGGTGGGCTCCAAAACCAATAAATCAAAAGGTAATAAACCATAAGATTCAGCTATTTCACTTTGACCGTTATTCATCATCATATCACCAACAAATGAGTTAATACTCCTTGTTGTATAAGGCTCAAAATATCCAAGCCAGGTAGATTCTAAAATAATAACATCTCTTACTTGTCCGTAATTCCCTTTCAATTCCTTTTCATAAGTGTGTGCTGTTTTCCGATTCATCCCCATTTTGCGAGTAACTTCTGGAACATCTACTTCGGGCAATACCTCTGCAACTACTTCGCTAATTGTTTTTAATTTACTCTTAAGCTTATTATCCGTTTCTCCTTCCCGCCTTAGTACAACCAAATCAATGTCTTCTGAAAAACGATCTATCATATTATAACACTTCGACAAGGATGTTCCACCTTTAAATACG
>JBIIWE010000186.1:0-5455 GCA_044339075.1 Daejeonella sp.
GATCACGTTATTTCTGGTAATTAATGCGTTTCCATAGCTATAGGCAAGATCGCTCCCAAGTGCACGGTTGGCTACAGCAGGCTTTGTTTCAATACTTATCTGCTGCTTGGTCAAGAAATTTTTAATCATTGTTTTGCCTAGTATAGGCTCATTTCCTGGAAATAAAAGTCGCCCTTCTTCGGCAAAAAATGTATCATAAGCAAAATTCTGATTGTCAATAAGTGTATTAGAGAATAGCTTGTCGCTTGTCAGGATCATATCCTCCCTTTGCTTTAATCTTCCCTCCGATAGCTGTTTAAAAAACTTAAAACTTTTAGGATCGGTGAAATTCAAGCTTTGTTCAGTTTTAGGCTTAGGATGGGAAATACCCAGGTCAAGTGCTAATTTCCAAACTCCTTTAGTATTTGTTCGCCATACAGAAACATATTGTCCGAATGAAGTTGTTGAACCTTTTGCCGAAGTATAAGAATAGGGCCCGCTAGTAAACCCCCAGTCGCCGCTTTTGGAAATTTTGGCCAATACAGGACTCCAGTCTAGTTGCCCCGCATCGTCATTTGATTTCTTATCGAAAAAATCTTCCGCTTTTACAGGATTAGGCTTAAATAGTATAGTTTCATTAGTTGAAACCTTCAAAAATGCATCTCTGATCCCTTTATCTTTGGCATATGCCGCAAAATAATTCTCAGCTGCAAGTAATGAATTGACTCTTCCATTGCTTAGCTGACCAAAAGTTGTGTTTGATGTAAGAATTAATAAAGTAACAATCAGGAGATTTCGGTTCATACTATTATTATTTAACGCAAACTTATGGCATGAATGATGCCATAAAAATTTTGGCTAATGAAAGAATCAAAAGCAGAATGCCAAGTGTATGGTATAGCAGAAAAGCTTATTTTTTTTGGTTTAATCTATGGTTCAGATCTTATTCCAGGTACTACCTTCTTTATTGTCTTTTAGTTGAATTCCCAAAGAATTTAAGCCAATCCTGATCTTATCGGAGGTAGCATAATCTTTATTGGTCTTCGCTTCCGTACGTAATCCGATGATGAAATCAAGCAACTTACCCATATCATCGTTCTGATTACTTTCTTCTTTAAGCCCCAATACTTCAAAAACAAAATTGTTCATCAGCTTTTTCAGATCATCAATATCAGCCTTTGTTGCAGCAGTCTTACCATCATAGATACTATTGATGAGGTGAACGGCTTCAAATAGTTCGGCAATAAGCACGGGACTGTTAAAGTCATCGTTCATGGCTGCGTAGCATCTTTTTGAAAGGCTTTTCAGATCGATATCGGATTGCTCTGCAGGGTTTAATTTTTCAAGTAATGAATACGCATTCATGAGGCGTTTAAAGCCCTTGTCGGAAGCCTCTAATGCCTCATTGGAAAAGTCTAATGTGCTTCTGTAATGTGCTTGCAACATAAAGAACCGGACAGACATGGGAGAAAAGCCTCGCGATAGCAGTTCATGTTCACCTGTAAATAATTCGTAAGGTAAAAAACCATTACCTTTTGATTTTGACATCCTTGTACCATTCACTGTCAGCATATTGGTATGCATCCAATATTTAGCCGGAGTTACATGATTGCAGGCTTGCGATTGAGCAATCTCATTCGTATGATGTGTTGCAGCAAGATCCATACCTCCTCCATGGATATCGAAATTATCACCAAGGTATTTACTGCTCATGGCAGAACATTCAATATGCCAGCCTGGAAAACCCACTCCCCATGGTGATGGCCAGCGCATAATATGCTCAGGTTTTGCTTTGATCCAAAGTGCAAAATCAAGTCGTCCTCTCTTTTCGTTTTGTCCGCCAAGCTCTCTGGTATTTTCAAGCAGTTCATCTAACTGTCTGTTAGTTAGTATGGTATAATTGAATTCTTTACAATATTTTTCAACGTCAAAATAAACAGTACCATTTATTTCATAGGCATATCCATTTTCAAGGATCTGCTTAACCATTTCGATCTGCTCAATGATATGACCCGTTGCAGTAGGCTCGATATTGGGAGGAAGTGCATTGAAAAGCTTCATTACATCATGGAAACCGAGTGTATACTTTTGAACGATCTCCATCGGTTCTAATTGCTCAAGTCTGGCTTTTTTGGCGAACTTATCATCGCCCTCATCCATATCGCCCTCGAGGTGGCCAGCATCGGTTATATTTCGGACATATCTAACCTTATATCCCGAATGCAATAGATAGCGGTAAATCAGGTCAAACGAGACAAATGTGCGGCAATTTCCTAAATGTACATCGCTGTAAACAGTGGGTCCGCAAACATATAATCCAACCAGTGGGGGATGAAGAGGCTCGAATTTTTCTTTAGTTCTCGAAAGGGTATTATAAATAACCAGATTACTATCCATAGTGCAAATTTAAAAATTGAAAATCGATTTTTCGGGGATATTGACTGCTTTTATTTTAATTCCAGGTCGGTCCGAACTGGATAGTGATCTGATAGCTTTTTGTTGATGATGAGGTAATTTTTTACAGTAAACTCAGGTGAAGTGAAGATATAATCTATTTGAAAGTTCGGGAATGCCCCGTTATAGGTTACTCCAAATCCGCTACCCATCTCTCTGAAACCATTATTCATACCCCTTGAAATCGTTTTTACAGTATAGGAGATCGGTGTATCATTAAAATCACCAGCAATTAGGTATGGATGAGGGCTCTTTTCAGTGTGTTCTTTCAATAATCTTGCCTGATTCCCACGCTTAATAAATGCCCTTTTTAATCGGTATCCGATTTTTTTAGAGGATTCTACATCTGTCTCTATTTCACTGGTTACCTTCTTTAAATATCTGTAATCTTCTGGCTGGAAACTTATAGACTGGAAATGTACATTATAAACCCTGAAGGTTTTTTCGCCTTTTCGGATGTCTGCATACACAGCTTCATTCCAGTTCATCCTTTTGGCAAATTGAATATTCCCCTTATTAACAATAGGGAATTTTGAAAATATAGCCATTCCCATAGCTTCATACCCATTATCTGTAGAAGGCTTGAAGTAATAGTGTTCGGTTTTTAGGATCTGAAGGATCAGTTTTCGGAAATTATATTCGCCTCTTTTTCTGCTGAAGAATTCCTGAAAACAAATAACATCGGGTTGTTCATTCCGGATGATATTGAGAATCTGCTCCTTGGTGAATTTATCATTCTTATCTCCAAATTGCTTGAAATTATGTACGTTATAGGTCATTACCCTTAGGAAACTATCCGATGATTTAGGTACCATGATCGCCGTGCTTTCCCTGAATCCTATGTAATTCTGGATGATGCTCAAGCCTGCAACTATCGTTAATCCCGATAGGAGAGCAAATTTAGGCTTACGGATAAGCCAATAGATTATGAAAAGAATGTTTATCGCTAATATGGCTGGGTAAGCAAGGCCAAAAAAGGAAAAGACCCAAAATTTTTCAGGGTCAATATAAGATGCCAGATAGCTTAATAAAAGAGCGCAGACAGCAAAAATATTCATTGTGAGAATGAACTTGCTGAAGATGTGGATGCCTGGTCTATTTATTTTGCGGCGGGTCATTATTTTTTACTGGCTTTGAAAAGTTGTTCCTTTTCTGTTTTACTCAGGCTGTCATAACCTGATTTTGAGATCTTATCCAGGATGCTGTCTATCGTATCCTGATCTGTGAAATTATTCTTAACTGATTTGCTTTCAGTGCTTTTAACAACTTTTAATTTTGACCGTTTAGTCAATATTTTGCTGAGGTCATTGCCATTTTGCAGCTGCTTAATGAAAATAAAGCCCATTAAAGCACCACCGATATGGGCAATACTTCCACCTGGATTTCCGCCACCCATACCAATGATGTCAAGTACAAAATAGGCTAATGCCAGATATTTTAAACGTACAGTACCAAAAAGCATCAAGCGTAAAGTGAAATCAGGAACCAGTGTGGCAGTAGCTATTACAATGGCCATCACACTTGCTGAAGATCCAAGAAGTATGGAGTTCAGTGCATTATTCTCAAACACAGGGATAGTGCTATAGGCCAGCACGTATAGTAAAGCACCAAGCACACCTCCTGAAAAATAAACGAAGATGAACTGACGATTATTCAGAAAATCCATGAAAATTTGTCCCATCCAATACATCCAGAGCATATTAAACAAAAGATGGAAGAAATCGCGCTGCACGAACATATAGGTGATGATGGTCCATAATTTAAGTGGCAGATCAGCGTAGTATGCAGGTACCGATACCTGCCTTGTAAGCCAGTCGGTACCTGAAGTTTGTCCCCCGAGCAAGTACTCGCCGAGCGCAAAAAGGTTGATGGCAAGAAAAACCAGAATATTGATTCCGATAATGAGGAACAGCGGATTCCCTGATCGGAATGCTTTATTGAATAATTCGCTGAATATTGATCTATTCATAAAAAATTGTCATGGCGTTTTAAATGCCACATTTTAATTAAAATAAAACCAAATAATGCTCCTCCCAGATGTGCAAAGTGTGCAACAGAATCGCCCGAAAATTGTTTCACACCCAGGAATAGCTCCAAGATAACATAAACAGGAATAATATATTTTGCTTTTACAGGTACCGGGATGAACATGATGAACAATTCTGCATTCGGAAACAGCATTCCAAAGGCGATTAATAAGCCAAAGATCGCACCGGATGCACCCACCATTGGAGTGAGATAAATGCCCAAAAGTGTAGATGCCTGATCCTGGCTGATCAGCTCGGGATTAAAGGAGATGGTCCGCTTTACCGAATCGATCATAAAAGAACCATTATTTATGGCGCTTCCTGTGATGTTATAAACTTCAAAGCCCTGTACCAACAGCTGTAGTGCCAATGCTCCCAATCCGGTAATCAGATAAAAGTTAAGGAAGCGTTTCGATCCCATAATGTACTCCAATGATGATCCGAAAGTATACAGGGCAAACATGTTGAACATGATATGAAACAGTGAAGAATAATCATGCATGAACATATAGGTGATCACCTGCCAGATCCTGAAATCAGGACCATCAAAATAATGTACTCCCAAAACCTGAGTCATCATAGGGCCGCCAAACATCAGCGTTGCCACATAGAAAATGATATTGATGATCAGCAGATTCTTAACTACTGTAGGAATATTTGCGAATGGGTTCATAGCTAAATGTAGATGGTATTATTTTTCAAATCGATGTAATAATTCTTCAAGAGTAAAGGTACTGATTACTGGCTTTCCACTAAGGGATGTATTTGGCATTTCACAGGCAAATAATTCATCAATCAGCAGATTCATCTCTTCTATTGAGAGTGATTGTCCAGATTTGATTGAAGTATTACGTGCAAGTGCCCGTGCAAGGCTATCTCGCTTATTGAGTTTTAATGTACTTTGGTTATTCTTAAACCCTTCTAAAAGGTGTTCTAGTATCTCAAGCTCGCTGATATTTGTGCCAATATCTGCTGGTACTCCTTCAATGATCATC
>JBIIWE010000187.1:0-5436 GCA_044339075.1 Daejeonella sp.
ATCCTGCGCATTGCGGTCCGCGGAGATATTTACCTCCACTATACGCTACAAGATCAGCCCCCTGCGATAAATGAGGATTGGGAACTTCCAAACCTTCGGCAGCCGCATCAACCAAAATAGGAACACCTAGGGGTTTAGCAACTGAAGAAATTTCTTTTAATGATAATGGTCCGTTTTCGGAACGAGATCCAGCAAGAACTAGGACCATGGCAGTCCGCGGACCAATAGCCAGCTTCAGGTCTTCCAGAGTTGAAACCTCCACCATTCTGACACCCACAGCCTTCGCCGCAGCATCATACGCAGTACGGGAATAGGCAGGAATAATCACTTCATCCTTCATCCCCCTAAGATCAGGAATCATCCAAAGTTTATCCGGGTCGCCACCTGTAACGCATCCTGCAGTACCTGCAGTAATTGCAGCCGATGCGCCGGAGCTAACATAAGCAAACTCAGAACCTGTCAGCTGTCCCAAACGAGCACCAACTGCATCCATTAACTCATCGATCTGCACGTATTCACGAACTGCATCATCCATGGCCTGCTGAACTTCGGGCATGATCTGACTTGCTCCAACTACTGTAACTGTACCTCTTGCATTGATTAGCGGGCGAACCCCTATGGCTTCATAAATGCTTTTCCTGACTTTCTGCGGCACTGAAGGGACAGCTCCGAAAGCAGATCCTGAAACTGCTCCTGCTAATGGCAAAACACTCAGACCTCTAATTAATTCTCTTCTTTTCATATTCAATAGTATTACAGGCTTGGCAATCCGCCAACTACCTTTGGTAGCGGACTTGTTAAACCATTCAGGTCATAGAAAACTCGCCCGCCTTTGACAGTTAACTCACATTCAAAGCGTTGCTTACCTTCAAGTCGCTGACCCATTTGATCGAACACTCCAAACTTCCCTTTACGGATACGTAATACCGTAACATCTCCCTCTGAACCTACAGAGAGATTACCTAGCTGCTCCCGGTGAATAACCTGCGCAGGTTTCCATGTTACGGAGTTGATGATCGCCGGAACTTCCATCCCAAGGGCTAAAAATTTATTCATCACATTGAGGATGTCTTTCATCGCTGAATTCATGCTTCCCCCATGGTGGTCGGTGCTGATCACATCTGGGAAAAACCCTGCCTTTGTTGCAGGAATCGCATGACTAAATGAAAAACTTGCCGCGCCATGTCCAACGTCCCAGATCACACCTCTTTGCCTTGCTTCAAAAACAAAGGGTCTTAATTTACCTGTTAATGGATCAGTAATCGCTTCACGCTCTTTACCTCCGCCGCCATAAGTATGGGTATAAATATCACCCGGACGGAATTTTTTCATGGTCAGCTCTTCCAATGAAAGACCACCACCGCCAAAATCAACGATCACAGGAATATTCCCTGCAATTTTTCCCGCTTCAATTGCCCGGTCGATCGGCACCCAGTCTGGTTTATTATAATGCGCCACTTTAAATCCTACAATCAGGTCCTTATACTTTAATGCCATATCAGCAGATAAACGCGCATCCATATCGGCATTATTTTGCTCAGGTGGCCCTCCGGTCATCCCCTCACCAACAATATTTAAAAAAGCTAAAACCCGGGTTCTCGCTCTGTCTATAGTCTGATCTTTAAATTTTTCAAACGTCCTCCAACCTGCACTTCCTGCATCAACAACTGTTGTAACTCCTACGCGGAATGTAAATCCATCAGGCTGATTTGCATAATAACTGTTCCTTAGATATTTGTCGGGCTCCGTTCCTGCAAAATTATGCGTATGCATGTCAATGATTCCCGGAGTGACATATAATCCCTTTGCATTAACCACTCTGGATGCTGTTTTCGGATCAATATTTTTTGAAACTGCGGCAATTTTACCGGCTTTATTGATCGCAACATCCATCAATTCATTGATATTGTTTTTAGGATCGATCACATGGCCGCCTTTAATAATTACTGCATATTCCGGATCGGCAGATTGAGCCCGAACTACCTGTGAGGTGAGTATCATGAAAATGATGAGATGTATTTTTTGCATTATTGATCGATTATTGGAGGAATATGAGATTTATACTTTCTTTAATAAAAGCTAATTATCGTTAAAAGAAAAAAAGCATCCATCTAAGAAAGGAAATTTTCTTGAAAATACCGCTCCTTATCTGCCGCAATAATCTTCCAGCCATTTTCATGACAGCATTTTTCAATATTCAATCCATTCAATGACAATGATAAATTGAATGGATTGAAATACGAATATAAGAAATAGCTCTAGGAGCAGAAACTAAGTTTCAGAGCATTAAGGCAATAATGCAGCGGTTTCTGCTGCAGAAGTTACACCAGATGCAAGTTCAATAACTTTAAGATTTCGGTAGAAGATTTGAGCACCCTCAGATTCAAGACAGAGGTATCCTTTCTTCTGGCTAGATTTTCTTATCCCATTCACAAACTTACCGTTTACAGAAAGTTTGATCACACCGTCAACACAAACAACATCATAGGTATTCCATTCGCCCTTACCTTTTACACGGTTTTCAATTGACTTACTTCTATCGCCTCTTGGATTATCAGCAATAGATGTTACACCCTGCACTCCAAAAAGTTCGCCATGAACATAGGCAATTGGAGGTCTAACCCCATTTCTTAAGTTGAGGTCGACCCACTCCAGGTCGAGCATTTGAATTTCTATTCCATCTGGTAGTGGATTTGTACCAATAGGCTTGGCACCGCTCCAGGCAAATACTCCGGAATTACCTCCTGCCTCCATATGCTTCCACTCCACATGTAAAATGAAATTTTCATATTGTTTCTCTGAGCGAATGACTCCGATTGGAAGACCTGTATTTGAAAGGGTTCCATCTTTCATCAATTTCCAGGTCTCTTTTGTGGTGTTCACATTCACCCATTTCAATTTATTTTCTTTCTCTTTTGATTTGGAAAGCACAGCATCCATACTGGTTGATGTACCAAACTCAAACAAGGTTTCCTGAGAATAAGATAAGTGGCTGCTAATTAGCAGAAAACTAAGGAATAGCAGTCCTTTTTTTAATGTATTATTCATATTTTTTTCAATTCTAAGATTATTCAATACTTCTTATTTAGTTTTATAATTTCAGTTTTATCACATTGGTTAAACTCTCGCAAAGATGCAAAGGTTTATATATTATTTACAATTCTGGTTATTCCATTTTTAATAAAAGGTTCATTAAAATTAATTAATAATCCAAGTTTTATTCCAGTAACCTTTAAATATGTAAGTAATTGCTTAGGATGAACTGGGGCAATTTTTTCAACTGATTTCAATTCAACAATTACTTTACTTTCAACGATTAAATCTGCTCTGAAACCAATTTCCATTTTTAACTCATCCCAAATTATGGGAATTCCTTTTTGTCTTTCAACATTCAATCCCTGCTTGCACAATTCATAAAACATTATTTCTTCATACACTGATTCAAGTAAACCTGGTCCAAGTGTATAATGAATTTGGTATGCAGTGTTAACAGTTATTTGAGATATTTCGTTTTCTGTCATTTGCTTTGCGTCTCTGCGTCTCTGCGAGACAAAACTTTTAAATAAATATACTCTCGTAAATGTGTCTCTGCGAGGCAAACTGCCTAAAAAATATACTCTCGCAAAGACGCTAAGACGCGAAGGGTTTTCAATTAGTATGAAATTTTGTTTTCCGTCATTACTTTGCGTCTCTGCGAGACAAAACTTTTAAATAGATGAATCTTGTACATATATATCTATTTGCGGCAAAACGCCTAAATACTCTCGCAAAGACGCTAAGACGCAAAGGGTTTTCAATTAGTATGAAATTTTGTTTTCCGTCATTACTTTGCGTCTCTGCGTCTCTGCGAGACAAAACTTTTTAATAGATAAATCTTGTACATATATCTCTGCGAGACGAAAATTATAAAACTTTAGTAATTCCCGGAATAGCCGGTTCAGGAACAGGCCATTTTAAGTCCCAGTTGTATTGATTAAAATCAGGACCAATAACCTGATTAGAATTCATTGCCTGATCCCATGTAATGGTTTGTCCGCTGTAGGCAACCATCCTACTCAAAATACCAAGCATGGTACTATTAGTCATCACCACACCATCATTCATTGGCTTACCCGAACGGATAGAAGCAAAAAGCTCATCATGCTGAACCTGGTACATGTCCTTCTTTTCTCCCTGGTAGTCCCAATTATTTTTACCGCTTATTTTATGAGTCTGCCCCTGATAAAATGCAGTACCTTCTGAACCTATGATCTCTACTGAATTTTTGCCAGAACAGCCATCCTGCTGACGGCAAAAATTATATCCTTTAACGCCATTTGCAAATTCAAATTCTATGGCAAAATGATCGTAAATATTGCCCCATTGCTTTTCTACCCTCGACTGTCGTCCACCAGTCCCAAATGCTCTTATTGGCATTTGACTACCCAATGCCCAGGTCATCATATCTAGGTTATGAACGACCATTTCTACAATAAAATCGCCAGACAACCAATCATAATAATACCAATTACGCATTTGATATTCCATTTCTGTCCATTCGGGTTTGCGGGGGAAATACCAGAGTCCGCCACCATTACGTGTGGAGTTAACCATTCTAACTTCGCCAATGTCTCTTTGGAAGATCATAACGGAAGCAAAAACCTGATACAAGCGAAAGTCCTTTTTCTTTTGCCTTTTTGGAAGCTGCCAATACCTTACGTACTCCTGGAGCATCAACAGCGACAGGTTTTTCACAGAAAATATGTTTACCTGCTTCTACTGCTGCAACAAGCTGATCGGGGCGAAAACCTGGAGGAGTAGTCAATAAAACCACATCAACATCTGATTCCATTACTCGCTTATAGGCATCGAAGCCAACAAATCTATTCTCCTTTGGCACCTTTACCTTATCGGGATGGGCTTTCAGAAGTATATCATAGGAGCTATCCAAACGATCCTGAAACACATCAGCCATAGCTGTAATGATCACATTAGGATCTGCTTTAATTGCCTGACTGGCTGCGCCGGTTCCTCTGCCACCACATCCTATCAAAGCAACCTTTAAAACACTTTTACTCTGTGCGAAGGTAGTCTTTGGAAATGCTGCACTTAATCCGATCGAACTGCCAATAACGACTGCTCCTGTTGATTTAATAAATGATCTTCGATCTGTTGTTCCAGACTTTGCCATATTTTTTTCTTGATTTTTTTAATATAATTATGATGAAAGCATAGCTAATAATTTCCAAATTCATTCATTAAGACACATTTAAGGCAGGTTCAGAATGAGCAAGTGAGAAATTACATCGCTAAAAGAAATGCTTTTATTTTAACGCACTTCTAAAATAGTTAACGCTGGCACTTACATCTGGAACATTGTTATACCAATTATGTTCATATTCAACTGATAATACTCCCTTAAAACGCTGCCTTTTCAACTCTTTGATCACCCCGTCA
>JBIIWE010000188.1:0-5427 GCA_044339075.1 Daejeonella sp.
AATTAATATCCTCTATTTACCAGTATCTCTAATTCGTAATTCGTAATTAATAATTCGCAATTAATAATTGATAGCCTTATATTTGCGTTCCAAGAATTGATTTTACACATGAGAGAAATACAGTACAGAGAAGCACTTCGTGAAGCATTAAATGAAGAGATGCGAAAAAATGAGAAGATCTTTTTGATGGGAGAGGAAGTTGCTGAGTATAATGGTGCTTATAAAGTGAGTCAGGGAATGCTTGACGAATTTGGCGCTAAAAGGGTTATTGATACTCCAATTGCTGAATTAGGCTTCACAGGAATAGGTATTGGTGCAGCTATGAACGGACTGAATCCGATCATAGAGTTCATGACATTTAATTTTTCTCTTGTAGCGATTGATCAGGTAATTAATGCAGCATCAAAAGTGCTTAGTATGAGTGGTGGTCAGTTTTCATGCCCCATTGTTTTCAGAGGCCCTACAGGAAATGCCGGTCAGTTAGGCGCTCAGCATTCTCAGAATTTTGAGAACTGGTATGCCAATTGTCCAGGATTGAAAGTGGTAGTTCCTTCTACTCCGTATGAGGCAAAGGGATTATTAAAACAAGCTATTATCGATCCAGATCCTGTAATTTTCATGGAGTCTGAGGTAATGTATGGTGATAAAGGAGAGGTGCCTGAGGAAGAATATTATATTCCAATTGGTAAAGCCAATATTGTAAAAGAAGGTACTGATGTTACCATAGTAACATTTGGTAAAATGCTTTCAAGAGTGGTAATGCCTGCTGTTGAGGAACTAACAAAAGAAGGTATTAATGCAGAAGTGATCGATCTTCGTACTGTTCGTCCTATCGATTACGAAACTGTGATCAATTCTGTTAAAAAAACTAATCGTATGGTATTTGTTGAGGAAGCATGGCCATTAGGATCAATTGCAACTGAAGTTGCATTCAAGGTTCAGAAAGATGCTTTTGATTTCCTTGATGCACCGGTTCTGCGCGTTGCATGTGCCGATGTTCCATTGCCATACGCACCGACTTTAATTAAGGAGGCACTTCCGAATGCAGAAAAGGTAATTAAAGCTGTTAAGAGCGTTCTTTATAGGGAAGCATAATAAAAAGATATTTCTTTAAAAGCATCCTGAATTTCAGGATGTTTTTTTTTGAGGTATCAGAGCGTGATTTGTCTTTTAATACTTTCTTCAAGAGATATTAGAGTCTCTGTCCGCTGTATACCCTTAACCCCCTGTATGTCTTCATTCAAAACCTGTCTTAAATGGTTGGTGTCTCTGCAAATTATCTTTGCAAACATACTGTATGAGCCTGTTGTATAGTGAAGTTCAACTACTTCTTTTATTTTTTTTAGATTTTCTACAGCATCCTTATACTGTGAACCCTTTTCAAGGTATATTCCTAAAAATGCACATATATCATATCCAATTCTTTGAGGATCAATTATTAAGTGTGAACCCTTGATAATATCCATGTCCTGCATTTTTTTCATTCTGACATGGATAGTTCCGCCGGAAACGATCAGTTTCTTCGCAATTTCTGTGTAAGGAATTGTTGCATCTTCCATAAGTATGGATAAAATCTGGGTGTCTAGATTGTCAAGTTCGAAATTTTGGCTCCGGTTTTCCATTTTGTATTAATGAATTGTTAATGATTGCGCAATATAATTATAGTTTATGTAAAAATTAAAATAGTTTATTAAAATATTTGTAAAAATTTAGCTATTGGTTACATTTGAATTAAGCATTTGATAGTTAATTGCTTACACACTGTAGGGTGGTGAAATTTGGCAGACACACCTCCTTGTCTCGGTGGCGAAGATTTGGGAAATACTGTAACAGGGAAATAACTGCTTCGTGAAGGTTCGACTCCTTCCCCTACAGCAAACCTTATTCAACAGGTTTATAATTGGTTAGTTTAGATAAGCTCCTGCCCATCAGGAGCTTATTTATTTTATAGGCATTTGGCTTCAATTGATCGAGTGATTCCCTTTATTTCACTAATGACACAATCCTAGTTAATATAAAATGTTTTCTAAATGGTAAGGTACTGTACTTTGCGCAATTTGCCAGTCCAGCATTCGTCGCTTAGGTAAGTATGGAAGGGGGATTGTTAACAGGATTGAAATTTGGACTAAGTTAATTCATATTAAATTATGGATAATTTAATAAAATAGCTTATAATATATTAAAATCATAAAAATTTAAATTAATCATTAATAAACTTGCAAGGAATAGCTTGTTTACTTACATTTGTATCAAGCAATAAAAAAATAATTGCTTACACACTGTAGGGTGGTGAAATTTGGCAGACACACCTCCTCGTCTCGGTGGCGAAGATTTGGGAAATACCGTAAAAGGGAAATAACTGCTTCGTGGAGGTTCGAATCCTTCCCCTACAGCAAACCTTATTCAACAGGTTTATAATTGGTTAGTTTAGATAAGCTCCTGCCCAACAGGAGCTTATTTATTTTATTTAAATTTGATTTTTCTACAAATTGTTCCAATTCCAGACCCGCTTTCATTTATTCCCTCCCAGAGTTATACACCAGGGATGATAAAAAATTGTTAGGAGCGAAAATAATTAATCAATTTCATATTCTAAGATGCTGCACCCCCTAGTTTGGAAAATTAACATTTCATTTTGCAAAACGCGCTTATATTCTTTTTCTTTATTAATCCCCACGCGATTACAACTAAGTTTGATCTTGAAAATAGCCTAATCATTCTTACGAATGTTAACCTCCTAACATTAAAGTCTCTTTATTTCAAAATAAAATATTATCAGGTTGGAAATTTTAGGTTGAAAAATTGATATTCAATTATTAATATATTAATAATATTATTTAATTATTAATAATTTCATAAAAATTAAAATAAATCATTAAAAAATTTGCAAGAAATAACTTGTTTATTTACATTTGTATCAAGCAATCAGAAAACAATTGCTTATACACTGTAGGGTGGTGAAATTTGGCAGACACACCTCCTCGTCTCGGTGGCGAAGATCTGGGAAATACCGTAACAGGGAAATAACTGCTTCGTGAAGGTTCGACTCCTTCCCTTACAGCAAACCTTATTCAACAGGTTTATAATTGGTTAGTTTAGATAAGCTCCTGCCCATCAGGAGCTTATTTATTTAAAAACAAATTCGAAGAAATTTCCAATTCTGGCTAGAATCTATTGGAGTTCATATTTATCAGCATATCGTTTATATAACTGCTTTGAGGTCGAGGTTCTCCGTTGTTTCACATTCGTAAAGTCGCTGGATTTCTGGGAGTGCAGTTACTGTTCCACTGCTATTAGCTTCTATCATTTTCTGAATGATCCTTTCCTGCGCTTCTGCTTTGATTTGCCTGCTGAAAAATAGGGTGAGTATTTATCCAATTCAACTCTTAACTTTGAGCTGAATATGAAAAAGAGAATCATTGTTCAGGTCTTATACCTGCTTCCATTATTCATTTTGTCTGCATGTACAAAAGATGATAATGAACCCATGCCCCAAAGCACGGTCTCACGATTATATGTTTCCAATGCAGATACAGACGCAGCTGTAGCAAATACAATGATCTTTGATCCTGCAGACCAGACTGCATTTAAAGTTCCTTATAAATTCGATTCAAAATTGCCCGATGCAAATGGAATACTTTTTAATCCATTTTCCGGAACTGTTTTCCAGGTAAGCAGAAAGAATAAAAATATAAGAACTTTTAAAGTAAATACCGATGGTAGCCTGATACAAGCAAATTCATTTGTAGATGAGGGTCTTCTGAGTGCTAGAGAAATGGCATATGACCGAACGCGTGATGTTTTATATGTTTCCAGCAATATTGACAGCGCAATTTATGTGTATACCAAAGCAAGTACCTTAACGGGTACTGCAGCAGCTTTTAAAAAATTGAAGCTTAATGGACAGCCATGGGGAATACATTTGGATAATAACCGTCTTTTTGTTGTAATTGATCTGGCGCGTGCCGAGGTTCAGTTGTTTGAAGAAGTTTCTGAACTTGCCGTAGGTAATATTAGTCCCACGAAGAAAATAACAATTACCGGAGCTGCCCGGCTACATGGAATAACTTATTCTGCTGATCGGAATGTGCTTCTTTTAACAGATATTGCAGAAGCCACCTCTACTGGATTTGATACAGATGGTGCTATGTATATTATCAAGGATGCAGATGCACAATTTACTGCTGTTGGTAAAGCAGTTAGTCCTACAACTACGATTAAAGGTCTGAATACCGGACTTGGAAATCCTGTTGATATTGCCTGGGATGACAGAACAACAAAAGACCTGATCTATGTTGCAGAAAAGGCCGGTCGCAAGATCCTGACCTTTAAGTATTCAGACAATGGAAACGCAAAACCATCTGCAATTGCTATACTAACGAGTAGCCCTGAGGCTATATTTCTGGATGCCCGATAACAATATTTAGTTTTGTTAATAATGATATTTTTTTCTTTACTTTTGAATCAAACAAAAAATATATGTATTCAACTTTATTAGGCCTTCATTCCGGATTTCGATATATCGTTCTGTTATTTTTAGTCATGGCATTACTATTGGCGATAATTGGTTTGTTTGGTAAGAAACCTTATACTGAAGCTAATCGTAAAATGAACCTTTTTGCGATGATCTTTACACATACTCAGCTTCTAGGAGGCTTGATATTGTATTTTTTCAGTCCGATGGTCAACTATTCCAACATGGCTGTAGCAATGAAAGATGCTATGACCCGTTATTGGACGGTAGAACATTCAGTTTTGATGCTGTTCGCAATACTATTGATTACAGTGGGCCATTCACGCTCTAAAAAGGCAAAAGATGCCATAAATAAACACAGAGCTATTGCTTTATACTATGGTTTGGCTATTTTGGTAATTATTGTTGCAATTTATCAAAGTGGACGTCCTTTATTGGGTATGTCATAAACTCTGAGAAAAAATTTGCAATCTCAAATTTCTTTATATTTTTGTGAACGATGAAAATGAAACAAAATACTGGCAATTGGTGGCAAAGCTTAATAGTAGCGCAAGCGACAGGTATTTTGAAAGGATAGCATAGTCAAGCAAAATCTAAACAATATATAACCCGGCGCCATAAATCGTCGGGTTTTTTTTTGGTCAGCGATTACCCGAAAACGATTTGACCGGTTAAAATTTTATTATGAAGAATTATAAATTATACACCTCCCATAAAAGGCTCCTGGCAGATACAACTACTCCGGTAAGCATATACCTGCGCTTGAGAGATGTTTTTCCAAATAGTATCTTATTGGAGAGCTCTGATTATCACAGCAGGGAAAATAGTTTAAGTTATGTATGCTGCGATCCGATTGCTGGCATTATACTGAATGGGGATAAGCTGGAGACCTATTTCCCTGATGGCACTAGAGAGCAATATCCCTTAGGCGATCTTGACCTGAAAAAGCATGT
>JBIIWE010000005.1:0-15999 GCA_044339075.1 Daejeonella sp.
ATCATCCTCTGCTTTCATTTCAAAATTAACAATTCCTGAAGTTTTATTGACTAAATCAGCATTGTAAAGGTTACTGACAGTTCCATTATCTCTTAACTGATACAAGGTTCCACCAGCACGTAATACAGTAGTTTCAATATCACTTCTGCTAAACAATAAGTAGCTTAATACAGTTACCAGAATAAGGAAAACAACAGAGTATGCATATACTTTTTTGCTTACTCTGAATCCGGTTTTTGATTTGATCTGATCTTCAGACATAAATCCGATGAGCCTGCTTGGACGATGAATTTTTTCCATCACCATGTCGCATGCATCAATACATGCAGTACAATTGATACATTCAAGTTGAGTGCCATTTCGGATATCTATTCCAGTTGGACAAACATGAATGCATAGTTTGCAATCTATACAATCACCAATATGCTGATCTGTATTTTTTAATACTTTACCTCTTGGTTCACCACGCTCATAATCATAGGCTACAATTATACTCTGATTGTCGAGGAGTACTCCCTGAAGTCTTCCATACGGACAAATAACTGTACAAACTAGCTCTCTGATATATGAAAAGACAATATAGAATACAAAAGTGAAGATCCATATTGATAAAAATCCTGAAGTGTGCTCCCCGATTGGAGCTGTCATTATTTTGATCAATTCGTCTGACCCTATGATATAGGCCAGAAAAATATTGGAGATGAAGAAGGAGATTAGGATGAAAATGAAATGTTTAGATCCCTTTTTTAGGATTTTCTCTAAACTTAAAGGTCCTGAATCAAGTTTTTGCTGATGTATATAATCTCCTTCGATCCAGTTTTCAACTTTTCTGAAAACCATCTCCATAAAAATGGTTTGCGGACATGCCCAGCCACACCATACCCTTCCGAATATGGCAGTAAACATGACTATAAAGACCATGAATGTAAGTATTGCTAAAACAAAAAGGTAGAAGTCCTGTGGCCAAAAGATTACACCAAAAAACACAAATTTTCGTTCAATTACATTGAGAAGGATCAACTGTTCTCCATTTATTTTTATGAATGGCCCGCCGAAAAGAAGTAAAAGAAGAAAATAGCTAACCTTGTCCCGGTATTGATATAGTTTGCCCTTAATGATTTGTGGGTACATCCATTTTCTTTTATTCTCGGTATCTTTAATAGAAGGAAGATGATCCCTGAAATTAGGTGCTTCAGCCATGTTAATTTTTCTATAGAAATTTTGAAAAAACTGCTTTTTTATGCTTTAAATGGCATATTAAATTTTCTTGCCTTGTTTTTAATCTGATGTAAAAGTTGGTATATAGTTGATCCTAGAGTATGATTTATATCATTTTAATTGATAACAAGAATCATTAAAAAAGGGGGATATTCATTGCACTTTCGTATAGTAAGAATTTAGATTCTTATTTATAGAAAGATTCAAGCATAGTAACCTGGTGCATTAGCATAAATAATTTCAAGATTATGAAGGATTATGTTTTAAGACTAAAAAACATCTCAGTTTCTGATACTGAAGAAGTAGGTGTTAAAAATGCATTTTTAGGTGAGATGTTTACCCACCCTGAACTTCAGGAGATTAGAGTGCCCGATGGCTTTGCAATTACTGCAAGTGCATATAAACGATTTATTGAATATAATAAGCTGGATGGAGTTCATGATAAACTGCTAGCAACTTTAGATAGAAAAAATTTATTTAATGTTAATAAAATTGGGCTAAAAGCTAGGTCACTGATACTTGGCGCACGGATGCCTGGAGATATAGATGATGCAATAATAGCAGCATACCGTGATCTTTGTTCCAATTCTGCCATTGAAGTAGCTGTTCGAAGCAGTGAAATAAGCTTTGCAAAAACTCATAAATCCAGTAAAGATGTGCATGAAACCTTTCTTAATATTAAAGGGGAAAGAAAGTTAATAGAAACAGTTAAAAAATGTTTCGCATCTCTTTTTTCTGATTTAGCTTTAATTGAAAAAGATTTGATGAATCAGTCCATAGCAGTTTGTGTACAGATTATGGTCAGTTCCGAAAAATCTTGTTCTGGTGTTGCATATACTTCTGATCCTGAAACTGGGTTTGCTGATGTTATTCATATTTCCGGAATTTGGGGAATTCATGAAAAAAAACTTCAGGAAAGTGTAGTTCCAGATGAATATATTATTTATAAACCTTCGATTGCAGCTGGGATTAAGTCAATTATTCAGAAAAAACTTGGAAGCAAAAATTATATGATTGTCCATCAAGTTGATTCTGGAATTCATACGGTTGATACTCCATTGAAAATGCGTGATCAATTTATTTTAATTGATGATGAATTGCTTTCGATTGCTAATTGGGGAATTATGCTGGAAAATTATTATAATAGCCCTGTAAGTATGGAATGGATAAAAGATGGTAAATCGGAGGATCTGTATTTACTGCAGGCTAAGCCTGAGATTTTTAAAAAATTAAAATAAACTAATGACTAAATCTGAAATAAAATTCCTTAGTGGACCGCAATCCCGTGTCAAGGAATTTCTTTTTACTTTCAATATTGCGACTCAGTTTATCAAAGGCTTCAGGGCACTGCATTTTATAGGTCCTTGCATAACTATTTTCGGTTCAGCACGATTTAAGGAAGATCATGAATATTATAAATTAACAAGAAAAGCAGCCGGTGAATTTGCCAAGCTTGGGTTTACCATAATGACTGGTGGTGGCCCCGGAATCATGGAAGCCGCAAACCGAGGGGCAAAAGATGTAGGAGGACGCTCAGTAGGTTGTAATATTCAACTTCCAAAAGAGCAAGATCCCAATCCATACCTTGATAAATGGGTGGAAATAAAACATTTCTTTGTAAGAAAAGTTCTTTTGGTAAAGTATTCTTTCGCTTTTGTGGTCATGCCCGGAGGATTTGGGACACTGGATGAATATTTTGAAGCTATAACGCTGATACAGACCAAAAAAATTGGTGATTTCCCAGTAATTATCTTTTGCAAGGACTTTCACCAAAAATTAATTGAACATACGTATTTAATGAAAGAAAAAGGTACTATATCTGAAGCGGATTTAAGTCTCTTTCTAGTGACAGATTCTATTGAAGAGGCGGTTGAATTGATCAAGGAAGAAAGTATAAAACGACACGGATTAAAAGTTGAAGAAAGAATCAAACCATTTAAATGGTTGTTCGAATCTAGGTTGAAATTTTAATTCGATTTTTATGTAAAAGATTGTAAATAGGATATTTGAGTATGCTTTTGAAAATTTGGACAATTTTAAGCTTTACAGAATGAAAATAAATATCAGATCATTTCCGTTTAAATTGAGGTATATCAGCTTGATTGTCTTAATTTTAATATCTGTTCAATTTGCCCTTGGTCAGCAGCAAGTCTACAGGTTTCATTCTGGATTGATAGAGGTAAGCGGATTTACCAATAGTTATAATTGGAAAATGAAGACCGATAGCGTGGATTGCATGGCACAGTTGTCTATAATCAACGGACAGTTAAAATCGATTAATTCGTTGAGTCTGACCGTACCAGTTAATAAGTTAAGCAGTCCAAATACGTACATGGATCGTATTGCCCATAGAACCCTTAAATCCTACCCATTTGAAAAAATATACTTTCATTATGTAAAATCTGAACTATTGCCATGGGATGATAAGGATCAATATTTAGTCAAGGCAAGTGGTAATCTTACCATTGCAGGAATTACTCAGGCAATTAAGATGGATCTAATCGCAACCGTAATTAATGATGGCATAATTACCTTTGCAGGTACCCATAAACTCAAACTTAGTACGTTTCAGGTCACACCTAAAAAAACATTAATGGGAACATTAAAGACTAGTGATGAGGTTACGGTGAACTTTGTTGTTGGGGTTAAACCATTTATCTTACCAGCAGTCCCGAAGAAATAATCATTCAGAAGGAATGATCCCCATTGAATATGATGCTAATTTAAAATCAAAATGAATTTTAGAGTCCCTATTTTTATTGTTGTTTCATTTTTTATGCTTCTATTGCCATTCCAGGGATGTGGGCAGAAGAAGCAGAATGCTGAAAAAGTATCGGCAGACTCTTTACTCAACAGAGATCAGAACGAATGGTCGCGAAGTATACCTGGTAGTTTCAGCTCGCAGATTAAATCAAAGTTCGATAGCATTGAGATCGGGAAATTTATCAGGCAATATCCAAAGTTCATCAAATTTGAAGAAAGCATTCAGACATTTTACGCGCATCGTAGGTTGGCTTTTGCATGGTTTGATGATAAGGGATTGATTGAACATGCAGGTAATTTAACCGACCGGATAAGAAATTTGAACAGTGAAGGAGTTAATAATGAACTTCCTTACTATCAGGCACTCGATTCTTTAATTTATGACAGTGATTCTGCTCAGCCTTCCTATTCCCAAAAAATCAAGCTCGAATTGATGCTAACTGCTCAGTATTTTGCCTTTGCGGAAACGGTATGGGGTGGTTTAGATGATAAAATTTTGAAGGAGATTGACTGGAATCTGCCACGGAAAAAGGTTTCATATGAAAAATATTTAGACAGTATTTTAGAAAGCCCTCCCGGTCAATTAATGGAGTCAAAAGCTCCGGTTAACAGACAATATCATTTATTGAAGAATTTTTTGAATCAATACAGAGTTCTGGCGGAAAAGGATAATTGGTTTAAGATCAATTCAGGGTCTAAGTCATTCAGGTTAGGGGATAGCTCGGAAGTGATCAAACAGGTGAAGTTGCGTTTGCTTGATTTGGGCGATCTCAAGGATGCCAAAACAGATCAAATCTTTGACCTGAATCTGCAAAATGCGGTAATACAGTTTCAGGTCAGACATGGACTAAAAGAAGATGGAGTTATTGGGAAAGGCACTATTTCGGAGTTAAATGTTCCTTATGAATACAGAATAAAGCAATTGCTGGTTAATATGGAACGTTCACGATGGATTCCCGTTAGTTTAAATACTGACTTTTTGTTAGTCAACATTCCTGAATTTAGGCTGCATGTTTATACCGCAAATCAATTAGCTTGGAGTTGTAATGTAGTTGTTGGTAAGGATATACATAAGACCGTTATCTTTAGTGGTGCACTTAAATATATTGCCTTTAGTCCCTATTGGAATGTACCCAAAAGTATAGTAAAAAATGAGCTGTTAAAAGATATGAGCAGAGACAGACATTATTTGCAAAAACACAATATGGAAATCACTGGATACCGCGATGGATTGCCCGAAATCAGGCAAAAACCTGGTCCGTTAAACTCTCTTGGACTAGTTAAATTTCTCTTTCCGAATAGTTATAATATCTATCTTCATGATACTCCATCCAAGTCATTATTCAATGAGTCAGAAAGAGCTTTTAGTCATGGATGTATTCGAGTTAGTGAGCCATTTAAACTTGCACAGTTCTTATTGAGGAATGATCCTTCTTGGGATGATAAGACAATTACTTCTGCAATGCATGCAGGTGCTGAAAGGATCATTAGTTTGAAAGAAAAAACACCAGTATTTATCGTGTATTTTACTTCTTTTGTCGACAATAAAGGCAGAATCAATTTTCGGAAAGATATTTATGAAAGAGATGAGCGCCTGGCAGATATCATCATGGATTCACCTATCTAATTTTTCATAGTAATTTCTGTATAGCCATTAAAATCTTTATTATTATTGAATAATTCTATTTTTTCGAATTCAATACTCAATAATGGCAAAGAGCTTTCACTACAGAATACGCAAAATACATCGCTACCTCGGTCTTTTACTTGGAATACAATTTTTATTCTGGACCATAGGAGGGATCTATTTTAGCTGGAGTAATATGGATGAGATACATGGCGACCTGAATAGGAGGCCAACTCCCTTAATTTCCATCAAGTCCAGTTTTATTTCTCCCTCTGTAGTCATTGAAAAGATGAAAAGCGTCGGTCAGAATGTAGATTCTATAAATGACCTTAAGTTAATTCAACTATCAGGGGAACCCTTTTATCAGTTATTGATCAAAGAGAAATTGGGTCTAACTCATACTAATCATTCTAAAACGCCAGAATTTAGGGTTCAACTGGCTAATGCAATTACCGGCGAACTTCGCGGACCATTAAATGAATTTGAAGCTATTGCAATTGCAAAAGAGGGCTTTATTGGGAGTACAAAAATTCGGGAGGTAAAGCTTTTGACTGAAACATCTACTCATCATGAATATCGTTCAGGGCCTTTACCAGCTTATGCTATTAGTTTTGACCATCCCAGCAAGGCAACCGTGTTTGTAGCAACAGAGTTGGGTACCATTCAAAAGATCAGGAATGATAAGTGGCGAATCTTTGATTTTTTATGGATGCTTCATACAATGGATTATCAGGGACGTGATAATTTCGGGAATATTTTATTAAAAGGCTTTTCAATTTTTGGGCTGTTTACAATCTTTTCAGGATTTATTTTATTCTATGTAAGTTCTGGAAGACGTAAAAAAAGTATCCAACAGCAATAATAATCTAATAAAAAAACCCGGCTCATGAATAGGAGGCCGGGTTGATATAGAGTGTATTATTATTTACATTTTAGTTCCTTGGGGTTCTTTAGGATTAGCTGGTTTAGTACCTTGCAGAGATAGGATAAAGTTCGATACATCCGATGTTTGTTTTACTGTGAGAGTTTTCTCCCATGAAATCATACCCTTTTCAGGGATACCATATTTAATGGTCTTAAAGATGTTGTTAACCGTTCCTCCGTGAATCCAATACTCATCAGTTAAGTTTGGCCCAACTGTTCCTCCACCATCGGGTGCATGACAGGCGACACAATTTTGCATATAAACAGTTTTGCCAGCAGCCAATACACCGGCGTCGCCATCAACTTTTACAGTGGTTTCATCAATCAGGTTTCCTGCTTTAGCTAACAATACACCTTTAGAGGCCTCTGCGGCTTTCATTTCAATCGCATATTCTTCATCCTGTAATGGACTCCACTCCAATACATGATAATTAAGCAGATAAACAAGGGCAAACAGAATTGAGCCATAGAACATCGCATTGAACCATACCGGAGTAGGGTTATCAAGTTCTTTGATGCCATCAAAATCATGGTCAAGCATCATGTCCTTTTCTTCCGAAATAGGTCTAAGTCCAATCAGTTTATTCCAGACACTTTGTTTGCTGCTTTTTCCGGATTTTTCGGCAGCTTGCCATTCTTCGTATTCCAGCATTTTGGCTGGTTCAGTGGAAGGTATAATTCCTGGCGACTTGATTTCATTGGCCATAACCCGCACTGTTTTAAGTAAAACAAGTGAAACGATAAGTAAAAGGAGGGCTACAAGAAATAAGACTAGGAGTATTTCAGTATAAATATTTCCAGTAGTTCCATCTGCAGGTGTAACAACAGCCCAAACAGAATTACTTACAAAAAGTAGTGTGAATATAAAAATTAAACGTTTCATAATTCTATGCTTTATCGTCAGTTAATGGAAGCTCACTCATATAGTTCACGTGTTTTTTATTCATAGTAAATAGCAATACCGTAACTATAATGAAAAACACAAAAAAGATTCCAAGTGAAGTTATCAGATAGACATCTGCGCCGGTGGATTTATCAATAAATTGTCTGAACATGTCCTTTGTTGTTAATTAATTGTCCTTTGTTTATTATTTTGAAGGTTGCAAAGCAACATTGCCAACTTTGATGTCGGTACCAAGTCGTTGCAGATAAGCAATAATTGCAATGATCTCTTTATCACTACTTACCTTAATGTTTTCCTTAAGCAGGTTAGCGGTGATCTCTTCAGCTTGTTTTTGAAGGTCTGCATTTGCTTGCTGTTCATATAAAGGAGCATAAGGCACACCCAGAGTTCTCATTGCGTTTATCTTTGCTACAGTTGTTGTGGTATCCAGCGTTTGTTCACCCAGCCAGTTGTAAGGTGGCATGATACTGCCAGGAGACATGGTTGTTGGATCCATCATGTGATTGTATTGCCATGCATTGGAATATTTTCCACCCTCACGATGAAGGTCTGGTCCGGTTCGCTTAGATCCCCATAAAAATGGATGGTCATACACGAATTCTCCCGCTTTACTGTATTCACCATAACGTTCGGTCTCAGAACGGAATGGTCTAACCATTTGAGAGTGACAGCCCACACAACCTTCACGGATATAAAGATCTCGTCCCTGTAATTCAAGTGGAGTATAAGGTTTTACACTGGTGATCGTTGGAATATTTGATGAGATCATGAACGTGGGCATCAATTCCACCATTCCTCCAATCAAAATAACGATCAGTGAAAGAACCAGGAAATACATTGGTTTACGTTCCAGAGAACGATGCCAGGTTTTTTCAGATCCACTTGGAGCATAAGCTGGTTCTAATTTCATAGCTTCTGCCGGCTCATCTGCAAGTAATGCACCACTTTTTGCGGTCTTGATCAGGTTATAGGCCATTACTATTACACCAGTTAGGTATAATGTTCCGCCTATTGCCCTGAAAATATGCATTGGTAAAAGTTGAAGGGTAGTTTCCAGGAAGTTTGGATATTTTAACATTCCTTCCGGGGTAAATTCTTTCCACATTAAACCTTGTAAAAAGCCTGAAAGGTACATTGGAATGGCATAGAAAAGAATACCAAGGGTGCCAATCCAAAAGTGGAAGGCAACAAGCTTTTTGGAGAAGATCTCGGTACGGTAAATTCTTGGTATTAACCAGTATAGAATTGCAAAGGTTAAGAAACCGTTCCATCCAAGGGCTCCAACGTGAACGTGGGCTACTATCCAATCAGTGAAGTGAGCTATTGCATTCACTTGTTTTAAGGATAACATCGGGCCTTCGAAAGTCGACATACCATAAGCTGTGATTCCAACAACCATGAACTTGAGGTTAGTGTCTTCACGAACTTTATCCCATGCACCTCTTAGGGTTAATAATCCATTGATCATACCACCCCAACTTGGTGCGATCAGCATAATTGAGAACGCAACTCCTAAGGATTGAGCCCAATCTGGTAAGGATGAATATAATAAGTGGTGTGGGCCTGCCCAGATATAGATAAATATCAATGACCAAAAGTGCAGAATACTTAATTTATAAGAATAAACCGGACGCTGCGCCATTTTAGGAAGAAAGTAGTACATCATTCCCAGATATGGAGTGGTCAAAAAGAATGCAACTGCATTATGACCATACCACCATTGAACAAGAGCATCCTGAACACCGGCATAGATATAATAACTCTTAAATGCTGAAATTGGTAATTGGAATGAATTTACAATATGCAATACCGCAACAGTAACAAACGTAGCTATGTAAAACCAGATAGCAACGTACATATGTCGCTCACGACGCTTAATGATCGTTCCGAACATGTTAATACCGAAAACTACCCAGATCAGCGTGATCGCAATATCGATCGGCCATTCTAATTCTGCATATTCATGTGATGAGGTTATGCCCAATGGTAAGGTGAGCGCTGCAGAAACAATAATGAGCTGCCAACCCCAGAAGTGAATACTGCTAAGCATGTCACTGAACATTCTGGCTTTTAAAAGCCGCTGCAGTGAGTAATAAACACCCATGAAGATTCCATTTCCTACGAATGCGAATATTACTGCATTGGTATGTAAGGGACGAATACGACCAAAAGTAGTGTACTGGTTTCCAAGGTTCATCTCCGGTTTAAAGAGTTGCATGGCTACCAACAGGCCTACAAGCATTCCGACAAGACCCCATATCACGGTGGCAATTGCGAAATTCCTTACAATTTTGTTGTCATAGTTGAATTTTTCAAGCATACTGATCGATTTTTAATTATGATGTAAAGCTAATTGTATGGTATGACAATGATGTGACAGAACTTATTTAAAAAAGTGATTCTCGTCACTTTTTGTTTTCATTTGGTATTTCATCATCAAATAGAATTCTTACCGCAGGAGTATAGGTATCATCGTTCTGTCCATTTTTCATAGCCCAGAAGAATGCCAGCAGAAATATCAAAGCTAAAAACACACTGCAACCAATCAGAAAGTATAAGATGTTCATGTTAATTTGTTTTTATGTGCAAATAAATGTGTCGCAATACTGGTAAATGAAATAATGGTAACGGTACTTAAAGGCATTAAAATAGCTGCATAAAGTGGTGATAATAAGCCTTGTACAGCAAAGAATAAACCTACTGCATTGTATATTGTTGAAATACCAAAGCTGATATGAATGACCTTCATGGCATCTTTAGCCTGCTGAAGAAAGTTAGGCAGCTTTTCAAATTCTGCTCCATCTAGTATGGCATCACATCCTGGCGAGAAGTTATTGATGTTATCAGTAACAGCAATTCCAAGATCACTTTGTTTGAGTGCTCCTGCATCATTTAATCCATCTCCAAGCATCATTACTTTATTGTTTTTTTGCTGAAGTGCATGGATGTAGTTCAGTTTGTCCTGCGGACTTTGCTTAAAATGCATTTGATCTTCCCATGGGAATGCTGGAAGTAAAAATTCACGTTCAGAATCCTGATCTCCAGAAAGTAAATGCATATTCAGCTTGCTCCCTAACTTGGAGAAGAGTTCTTTTAATCCAGGACGCCAGTATTGTCTAAAACTGAAATAACCGGCATAATGCTCGCCGATCTGAATATAAATGGTTCCTGTGTCTTTCTTGTCTGATCTTATATTAATAAATGAAGCACTTCCAATTCGCAAAATTTTATTATTCACTATACCTTCAATCCCTTTGCCAGGAATCTCCTGATAGGAACTGACAGTAAAATATTCATTGATCTTCATCCACTTGACCAGCTCTCTGCTTAGCGGATGTCCTGAATTTCGTGCCAATGAACTGATCATACATTGTTCTTCATAGCTAAGATTACCTTCAAAACTGATGCGGAAACCTTCAGGAGCAGTAATGGTGCCTGTTTTGTCGAAAACAAGGGTGTTGATTCTTGCCATCTGCTCAACTACAGCTGTATTTTTCAGGTAGAATTTATTCTTGTCAAAAATGCTAAGTACCGCCGATAATGTAAAAGGGGAACTTAAAGCCAAGGCACATGGGCAGGCAATAATCAGGACTGCTGTGAGAGATTGCCATGCTTTGGCACTATCATCAAACATCCAGAAAGCCGCCGATCCAAAAGCAATGATTAAGAGCACAACACTGAAATACCTGCTTATCGTATCGCTGAAGGTGTCTATTTTCTTTTTCTTCCCTTCAAATGCCTCATTATTCCAGAGACTGGTTAAATAACTTTGCGATACAGGCTTGATTACTTCAAGCTCAATGGCTTCATTAATTTGTCGTCCTCCAGCATAAACTATTTCACCCAATACTTTTTGCACAGGCGCTGATTCGCCCGTGACAAAGCTAAAATCGATCACCGCATCCCCTTTCATCAGTATGGTGTCGGCAGGTATGATCTCATTATTACGGATCAGGATGCGGTCTCCAACCTTTAGTTCATCCATCGGGATAGGTTTCTCAGTCCCTTCTTTGATCAAAGTAACTGCCACAGGGAAGTATGAACGATAATCGCGCTCAAAAGATAAATGATGATAGGTACGCTGTTGCACCCATTTGCCAATAAGCAGAAAGAAAACTAGTCCGCAGAGGGTATCCACAAATCCAGCACCGGTACCGCTCAAAATCTCATAGATCGAACGGATAAACATCACTGCAATTCCTAATGCAAGAGGGAAGTCAAGATTCAAAATCTTGTTCCTTAAATTTTTCCATGCGGAAATAAAATAGTCGCGGCCACTGTAAAATACTACAGGAATGGCAAACACAAGATTAAGCAAGCCAAAAAACGTTTTGAACTGATGCTCAAAGGCTGCCATCCCGAAATATTCAGGAAAGCTTAGGAGCATCACATTTCCAAAACAGAAACCTGCCACCGCAATTTTTTTGATAATGTCTCTGTCAGACACTTTATTCTGCTCCTTCACCACATCCTGTAAACTGATTATCGGTTCATAACCAATTGCAGCAAGCATGCGGATAAGCTCACGTAAAGAGAATTCCTTGTGTTTGAACGTGATCACCACCTGTTTTTTCAGGAAATCGATACGTGAGTTTACAATGGACGGATTGATCTTATACAAATGCTCCAGTAACCATAAACAAGAACTACAGTGAATGGCTGGGATATAAAGCGTAATGATGCTTACATTTTCGTCAGAGAAGTCGAGTAAGGAAGAAGCGATCTTGGGTTCATCCAGATAATCGTAATGGGCTGATTTACCATCCTGAGTTTTTCCTGGATTTGGGTTGTACGAATAATAATTACAGAGTTGATTTTCAGAAAGAATAGTGTATACACTCTGGCAGCCAATACAACAAAATTTTTTATCGTCATAGTGAAAGTGCTCTTCCACGCAATCATTGCCACAGTGAAAGCATTGCGTTAACGTTTCAGCCTGGCCTTGAGTCTCTAAATTATCCATGCCTCCAAAAATCAGTTCAATTTGGATCTGTCGAAATGATTCTGATTATTAAAACTTGTGATCTCAATCATATTATCAGATATTATGATGGAATACTTAGCATTCGTCTTTTAATAAATTTAAATATTTCTACCCACATTACACCTGCAAATGCAGCAAAAAGGCAATATGAAAGTTCATTAAATGGAAGTGGCACAAATTCAAAAATATTCTGAAAGGGCCTGTAATAGATCGACAATAATAAAATCAACAGAGAAACTCCTAGAACCATAGGAATTAAGCGGTTTTTATATCGGATCGTAGTGAAAATTGAATAATAAAAAGATCTGTTGGAAAGCGTCAGAAAAATATTGCTGAAGATCAGAGTACTGTAAATGATCGTACGAACTTCGGCGATACTGTACTCATTGGTCATATAATAATATCCCATCCCCAAGCAGGAAGCTGTAATAATGAGGCCCTGAATGATACTGATCGATAATTCATTAATAGAGAAGAAGCTACTGCTTAATTTCCGGGGTGGCTTGTTCATCGAATTGGCTTCTATGGGTTCATTTTCAAAAATAATGGAACAGGTCGGACCCATAATAAGTTCCAGAAATATGACATGTACTGGTGAGAAAATATTGGTGTATTTCCAAAAAAGCAGCAGGGGTACAGTCACGATCAGGATGATGGGTATATGTATTGAAATGATATATTGAAGTGCTTTTTTCAGGTTTTCATATATTCTTCTGCCAATAGCGATTGCATCAACCATATGCCTGAGGTCATCATCTATCAGAATGAGAGACGCAGCCTGCCTGGCTACTTCAGAACCTTTCTTGCCCATAGCTATTCCAATATGGGATGATTTTAATGCCAAACTGTCGTTTACCCCATCGCCAGTCATAGCTACCACATGGCCCTTTTGTTTAAGGATATTGATGATCCTAAGTTTAGCCTCAGGGAACATTCGGGTATAGATGTTTACCTCATCTGCCGAGTTGAGAAGTTCTTTATCGCTCATTTCCACAAGTTCTTTTCCATCCAGCGTTCTTTTTCCTGTTTTAAACCCGCATTGTTTGGCGATAGCTGAGGTTGTTAAAGCATTATCACCGGTAATGATCTTTACCGCAATTCCTGCCTGATAGAACTGGTCAAAAACCTGATCAATATTTTCTTTCGGAGGGTCATAAAATGCGAGTAGCCCTAGAAAAGTAAAAGAAAAGTCCTGTTGTTTTTCGGGGAATGAATTCCCTTTTAAATCTGTTTTGCCAACACCAAGAACCCTGTATCCCTGGGATGCTAAATCTTTGATCTTTGCATTAATGGTCTCTTTTTCAGATTCATTGAGATCTGAAACATTCATCACAGCCTCCGGTGCTCCTTTAGTTGCAAGGTGACGGTCGCCATCTATGTTTTCAAAGATATGAGTCATCATTGGAGGTTGACCATCAAGCGGATATTCATGTATCATTTTAAAATCCGCTCTAACATCACGCAGAGTTAGTTTTTTATATAAATCATGTAGGGCTATTTCCATTGGATCAAAAGGGACAGGCTCGCTTGCCCACATCCCATATTCAGCAACTTCATTTAAAGATTTCTGCTCTTTAATTTGCGCTGTATTGAGGGTCTCTTTGGAGTGGTGATTGTAAATGGAAGCCAGCTCCATTTTGTTTTCTGTAATGGTTCCTGTTTTATCAATGCAAATCACTGTGGCCGCACCCAGAGTTTCTACCGTATTAAGACCTTTGACCAGAATTCCTGTTTTTGAGAGTTTCCATGCTCCAAGGGCCATGAATGTGGTGAATGCCACCGGAATCTCTTCCGGTAGAATAGACATCGCCAAGGTCAATGCCATTAACAAGCTGTCCAGAAATTTTTGAGTCTGAAAATAGTAGAACCCCAGTACGAGTAAAAAACAAATCATACCCGCAATGGTCATCGATTTGACAAAACTCAGGATCTGTTTATAAAGAGGTGCTTTCTCCGTTTTAATATCTTTGGCCAACTTGGCTAGTTGGGCCGCTCTGCTATCTGCCCCTGTTGCTGTTACTTCATATACCGCCAGGCCAGAAACAGCCAGGGTACCCTGAAATACCACATTGCTGTCTTTAGCTATACTTTTGCTTACTGAAAATGACTCACCGGTAAGTACCGATTCATTCACCGCAAAATCATTGCAATGAATAATAAGTCCATCGGCTGCCACAACTGACCCCTCTTCTGAAATCAGAAAGTCGCCCTGAACTATTTCTTTTGAAAATATTTCAATTACCTCTCCATCACGAATGACCTTGGTTTTTGAAGCGGTTAAGACTTCTAATAATGATAAGGCCTTACGGGTACGAAATGTTTGAAAAAAAGAAATTGCAGAGACCAATATCACTGCAGAAAGTAGAAAAATAGCTTCCGAAAATTCGCCAAGCAAAAGATAAACAACTGCCGAAGCGATCAGAAGTATGAAAATTGGTTCAAAAACCGTTTCCTTCAGTATAATAATAAATTCGCTCTGCTGCTTGTCGGAATGTACAAGGTTCTTTTGTCGCTTCTTTGCTTCATCGCTACTTAGTCCTGTAAATGGAAAGGGGTTTTTTGACACTTATGATTAATTTAAATGCGGGAATAATTAACGTGTTAATTTAATAAATTTCAAGTTAAAAGATTAAATTCAATGCTATTATTGACGAAGATCATATTCCTGGAAATATCAAATTCGTAAATTTGGACTATAATTTTGGGAGTCAGATCTTAAAAAGGATCGAAAACTTTCGTTTTAGTTTTTGTTTTTCAAAGGAATTACCTTCAATTATTATTTATTTAATTATTTCTCATGGCTAAAATCCTTATTACCACTGATTTTTCTGCTAATTCAAAGGCAGGTATTCGTTTTGCAATTCAATTGTCGAAACAACGGAAATGTGAATTGACATTTTTTCATTCCTATCATGTTGTAAAACCTTCTAATTGGGATGAAAATAAATTCACAAGTTACCAGAATAGTGAAGCTGTGAGCATCAAAAATAAATTAGAAACCTTTGTAAATACAATTTACAAGCAATTGGATATTGCCCCTTTAAATGTTCATTATGCCGTTAGCAGTTCTTTTATTACAGATAGTAATATAATGAAATATGCAGCAGATCATAAATTTGAATTTATATGTATCAGCAGAAGAGGCAGCGGAAAAGCAAATAAGATATTTGGCACAAACACTTCAAACCTGATCCTTCATTCAACTATACCAGTTATTGCGGTTCCCAATACCTATCGCATATCCAAGATCAAATCAGTGCTTTATGCATCTGATTTTGCAAATATTGAAAGGGAAATGGGTATTGTAGTTGATTTTGCTAAACCGCTTGGCGCAGAAATTGAACTGCTGCACCTGAATTATCCTTCGGATATTTCTAATAATTTAAAAGTTGTGGAAGAAGTGATTTTAAAGTTTCCAAAAGCAGGTATTAAATACCATCTGGAGAATATCAATCTGGTTCATAACCTGGTTACCAATATTCAAACGGTAATAAAAAAAGCTAAACCTTCAGTTTTGGTCATGTTTACAAACCAGAATTTAAATTTTTTCGAAAAATTTTTTCTCTCAAGCAGCACTGT
>JBIIWE010000189.1:0-5406 GCA_044339075.1 Daejeonella sp.
TAGTAGTTGTAGAATAATCAACCCCGAAATTCCTTTCTAAAGCCGGCAGCAATTCACCCATATCCCGGCTTGCCATATTCATATAACCACTTTTGGGTTCACCATAACTACCATCTTCATAATAAGTCCGATCGATAAAGGTTTTAGTTTTGGTCAGGATACCAGAGATATATGGTTCAAGATTCGGATTAGAAGGATCATCACCATAAATAGCAGTAGCTGCTAAACCCATACCTCCTGCCAATACGGCAATATGATTGGTCTGGTTTGAAGGCATACGATTCATTTCAACCATATCACGATGGAACATTTTTAGTCCCTTGTCCATAATTGCTTTTCTTACAAATGCTCTTTCTGAATCAGAAAGCAGGTCGTAAAGCATATCATAACCATAAGCCACAGGCTTGATGGTATATCCTACCGGATAGTAAGTCCAGAATTTACGTTCCAGCATCCAGTCGGCATTCCATTTTTTAAATGAACATAATTTTAGCAAGGCCTTCTTCGCCTGCTCACCCGCAGCACGATCACCTTTAAAAGTGTACTGGAAGCTGCCTTCCTCGATTACATTTCCAAGAGTAGAATTAGGATTATTCCAAAGTGCATATGAATTGAAACCCACTGAAGTTTTTGAATGCGGACCGCCTACAAGGTTTTCGGCAGTCAGATCCTTTCCTTCATTGATTGCATCAACATTCACTTTCATAAAATCTGTATGCGATAAAGCATTGTCAAGTATCTTTTTAGCTACAGGTGATTTTTCATTTGCTAAACGGTTTTTAAGTTCCTCAGCAGAGAAATATAACCTTGGGTGACCATTGACTTGTTTACCCGGCATTAGAAAGCGTATAGCCCAGTTAACTGAACCGCCCTGATTATCCTCGCCTTTCAGACGGATTTCCCACTGACCACGGGCATCCTTTTCAGAAAGTTTATAGATAGCAGTATTAACCCATTCATTTCCACTGCGGCTGAATGAAATATTTTCCTTGACAATTTTTCCTTTAGTATCAACCAATGTGCCAGTAACCTGTTTCAAACTTATATTTCCTTCAGGTGCCACCTTAAGGCTAACATTATCACCGTAAAAAAAGTGCTTATTCAAAATCGTTACATCGAACATATCCAGATTGGTAGAGGCAGGAGAAGTAGAAATGAATTGTCTGTCGCGCTCACCATTGATACTGAAATCATCCATCAGAATAGTATAAGTCAACAAATAATTAACAATCGGATATGTTCCTTTCAAAGTAATCACTTGGATATGCTCATTGGCGCCTAGGGACTTGCCATTCAGCTTAAATGCTGAAATCGGCAGATCCAGTTCCAACCAGGAATTTGCCTTTGGATTATTAATCTTGTGGAAGTAACGTTTCCCTTCGAAAGTACCTAATGAAAGTTCAAGCGACTCAGGATTACGATCTCCCTGAAAATATACAGCAGCTTTCACCCTGGTGTCTGAAACCGTATACAGATTTAAACGTTTTGTGAAACCCTGATAGAGATCTGTAACATCATGAGCTTTAAACGGACGTGCAAGGGCATATTTACTGTCTTTATAGGTTGGGGACTTTACTGCAAAATACAATGCATCAAAGGCTATATCCTGAGCATAAGGATAGGTTTCCCAACCAAAAAGTTCACCTGTTTCGAAATCATTGAAAAGGGTAAAGGGAGTCCGACTTGCCGGATTTTGTGCATAGGCAAGGTTTAAAACCAAGCAAATTGCCACAAATTGAAGGATGAGTTGTTTTTTCATTATTTGATATAGTTTGTAATATTTATTCAATAAAATTTTTACAGATTAAATGTTGAGCATCCGGCGGGCATTCCCTGACCAGATCATTTGTTTCGTTTTTTCATCCACAGCATTAAATGCCCCAAGCCTTAAAAAAGGAGAACAGTAGTCAACAAATGGCGTTTCTGTTCCAAAAGCCAATTTATCAAGACCCAGATTATCAAGAAGGTAAAGCAGGCTCTCACTATTCGGACCTTTAACAGGAACACCGCTTCCCCTAGAAGTGTCGAAAAGTATATTGGCTGCCCTCAGAATCTTTAATGATTCAGCTGTTGTGGGTTCCTGACCATCTGTTACCCTAGCCTCTAAAACCATGTATTTTGCGTCAGGCACTTTACTGACCAATGCAGCAACATCATTATAGCTGATTGCCTTATCCACATCCAGCCAGGACCGTTCTCTCAAATCAGTCATACGGAGTGGAATTGATACTGGCAAATCCAAAGCTTTTGCTGCTTCTACTAACTCAATACAAACATCATCAGTAATGTTGTAGTGATGATAAAGAGGAAATATCCGAATGCCTTTCATCCCAAACTCTTTATGACATATTTCCAGAGCATCTCTCCACCATGGTAAAGTAGGATTTATTGTAGCAAATGGTATAAATCGATCTTTAAATGTTTTATTTGAGGAATATTCGGCAAACAGCTCTTCATTTGCAATCTGAGAATCGACATAGAACAAGCCATTTAAATTAGAAACAATGGCCTTATCAACCCCATATTTATTCATACGCAAAAGCATATCTACCATATTATTTCCTCTAAGAGGTCTGTATGGCCAGTTTCCAACAAATGCATTAATATCAATCAGCATGATTACCCGCCTTTCTTAACAAGTTGTTGAAATTTTCAAAGAATATCTTTTTTCTATCGCTTTCGCTCAGATCAGCCCACATGATTTTTCCGACACCTGTTTCATAATTCATATCGGTGGCAAACAGCAAACGATCAGCACCAAGATATTTTACAGCCATGTCGATCATTCCCTCATCACTCACACTGCCGCTTGTATCCAGGTAAATTGTTGGAGCTTTTTGTAAGACCCTACACATATATTCCCAGTTACCTCCCCCACCAATATGACCACAAATGATCATTGCTTCCGGATACCTGTTCGCAATTTCAACGAAATCCTCTGGTACTGAAGAATTTGGCGGATTAGTAGGCAAGTAACCAGGACGCCAGTTACCAAGCGTAGTTACACCATGTAGCATCATTGGAATTTTGTGTTTGATGCATCGCTCAACAATAGGGTAATAAAGTGGATCATTAATCTTTACCGCATCATAAAGCTCACCCAGCATGACCATTCCTTTATCCACACAGCGATCAATTTCATCCAGAGCCTCTTTTTTAAACAGAGGATTGATATAACATTGTCCCATAATCCTTTTGGGATGCGAGTTCATCGCCTTGATAATTATATCGTTATTGGCGCGAATATCTCCAACAGTTTTACCCCCAGGTATGGAGCAGGCGGCTTTTGTAATTCCAAGAATCTCACAGCTCTCATCAACCTGCGATGCATTACTGCCAGACCACACGTGATTATGAGCATCTAATTTGCGGTACTTTTTAGCATCCTCCATGATTGATTTCCAGCCATCAGCCTGAAAGCTCTCTTCGATCTCTTTATTCTCATCCTTACTTGGAACATTGCACACTATACCCGACACTGAAGCTGCAAGTAAAGTTAAACCACTTGCACCAAGAAATCGTCTTCTGCCAATTCCATTTTCAGACTGAAACTTTATCATTAAGGATGTTTAATTAATTAATTGCTAAAGCATTATTGTTAAGACCCTGAAATTTAAAAAAGCCCCATTCAGAAAAAAAATATCTCTTAGTTAGGCCTGTATATACAATCTATCTATTAAATCAATGTCTTGTTTTTTTCACCAATTCATCTACCTTTTTTGAAATCTGTTCTTCAACAGTTTCAGTATATGGAGCCCGGTGTCCGTATTCAGCCATGCCGCTGTCGCCCTCGTAACCCCCTTCTTTAAGAACTCTTAAACTAGGAACATAACTTAGAAGATCATTATTGTATCCAAATACCCAGGTATCATTCCACCCATAAAGACCTTTAAACTTCAGGGAATAATCAACAACGGTTTCACCTGTCAGAGCAATAAATGTAAAGTCAGTTCCAAATCTCCATACCTGGATCGGATATTTTACCCTGTCAGGAGGAGCACCCTGCTTTTCATATTGATCTATCTGATGCTCAACTTCTCGTTTAGCCATGCCGCTTAGTCCGGGTAGTTGTTTCTTGAGATCTGCTAATGGAAGACCTGGTTGAAGGAAAAGTTCAGTTTCACCAATAACGGCAGTCAGGGGTCCGGACAATTGCTTCATAGGTGCCGCAATTACCTGACGGACAGACTCAGCCAGAATACTCCCATACATAGAAGCAAGCCTTGTTGCCTCTTCATCGTTTCCTCGAATACGTGGCAATGGATTAGCATCACCGCCGCAATTCTGAATAAACATGGCTACTGAACCGGGATTAGCTTTCTCCAATTCCAATTGAGCGAATCCTGCATAATCTCCATTGATACTCAATCCACCCAAGGCAGTGGTATGGCATGAATAACCAAAAAGAACAGCCTTCAAGTGATTACCAGATTTGACCGTGATAACCGGCACATCCTGATCAACCTGTCCGCCGAATGCACGGGATTCAGGTCCACGAGCTCTGCGGCGATTTACTGCAATTCCTGCAAGACCCAGCTCATAGTGTAGCTCTGCAGGTTCCATATTTTTGAGCGCATCGGAAATAACCTCATCGTAACGCTTATAAATCATTGCGGTATAACGATCTTTTGCAGCCATTTCCTCTGTAGTCAATTCATAGTAAATCCATAAAACATCTTCCGTTACAGGACAAGAATGATTATGAGAAGTATTTAAAATAAGTCGCTCTCTTGGAATTTTATATTTTTCCATTGCACTATTTGCAATAATGGAGACCATTTTATTGCTGAGCCCCACCAGATCGGCAGTTACCAATACAGAAGTTTCTCCTTTTGAATCTTTTAAAGCTACTGCTTTAAGCCAAATCGGATGTACAACCTCATGTGACATCCTGGTTTTACCACCATATCCTGCCAATGGAACGGATTCAGTTGGGGTGATATCTGCTTTGGCAACACCTGCCTGCCATTGGGCTAAAGTAGGACTTGAAAAGAGCATACTTGCGAGGATAATTTTATTCATTAATCTATTCATTATCAAAATATAAATTACTGTGATCCAGTTAATTTGCGTCTCTGCGTCTTTGCGAGAGTCGTTTTAATATTTAATATTCCTTTTAGTCTATGTCATCACCCTTTCCCAAGAGCTTATTATTTTTTCTCTCGCAAAGATTCTAAGACGCAATGGTTACAGATTATCCAATTTCCAATATTGAGTCCTGGTTACAGGTGTACTCAATTCGTAATTAATAATCCGTAATTCGTAATTAATAATTCGTAATTCGTAATCCGTAATTAATAATTCGTAATTAATAACTCTCCTCATTTTCTGAATGCAACAGGAACATTATACTCCGGCATATTTTTAATGCAGGGTTCAATAACACTATATGCATTCTCACCCAGG
>JBIIWE010000190.1:0-5378 GCA_044339075.1 Daejeonella sp.
CTGTAAGGGCACCATTGGTAGTTTTTACTGAACCTGCACGTCCCATTGAAACAGTGGCATAATCAATTGGCTTGGCAGTTAATGAATCAAGGATAATACCAGAGATTCTTCCTGTTACAGAAGGAGCTGACGCGCCGCCCATTCCTTGTGCTGAAGCAAAAGATATCCCTGTGAATAATGTAATAAGCAATAAAAAATATTTCATGTAATTGGTTTTTTGGGGATTAGTCGCGAAATTACGCTGTATGTTACAGGAATTCAGGCTCCAATTGTTAATTGAAAGTAATATCAACGTTACAATCGAAAAGCTACTAGCTAGAGTCCGGAAAATGAAGGATATACTAAAAGGCTTTAAAAAGATGCCTGAAAAACAGACAGGGATAGAACTATAGCCTATCCTTGTCTGTTTTAAAAATCTAAATTACGATATTAATTATTTTTCCCTTTACGAAAATAATTTTCTTTGGAGTTTTATCGTCTAAATATTTCTTCAGATCAGTATTTTCCAGTACGATCGCTTCAACTTCTGCCGGACTTAAACTCAGCGAAATATTCAGATTCATTCTGGTTTTTCCATTCACAGAAACCGGATAAGAGAATTCATTCTCAAGCAGATATTCAGGATTAAACACAGGGTAAGGAGCTACAGAAAGTGTTCCAGGGGCATTGCCAAGCAAAGTCCATAGCTCTTCGGTAATATGAGGAGCATAGGAAGAAAGAACAATAACCAGATCCTGAATGATCTTTCTCTTATTACATTTAAGATCCGTTAATTCATTGACACAAATCATAAAACTAGATACAGATGTATTGAATGAAAAGCGTTCGATATCTTCTTCTACTTTACGGATGATCTTATGAAGTGCTTTATGTTCTGCCTTTGAGGGTTCATCATCAGCGACCTTAAAATTAAACTCCTCATCATGGGATAGTTTCCAGAATTTACGAAGGAATTTAAAGACCCCTTCAATTCCATTCGTATTCCATGGCTTACTTTGTTCCAGCGGACCCAGGAACATTTCATACATCCTTAGGGTGTCGGCTCCATATCGTTCTATAATATCATCCGGACTTACGACATTGAATTTAGATTTCGACATCTTTTCAACTTCGATTCCGCAGATATATTTATCATTTTCGAGTATAAATTCGGCATCAGCAAATTCGGATCTGAATGCTTTAAATTTTTCGAGATCAAGAATTTCATTGAACACGATATTGACATCAACATGGAGTGCTGAAGTGGTATATTGAGATTTCAGTCCATGAGATACAAATGTGTTTGTTCCGCGCCCATCTTCATCAATGATTCGATAAACAAAATTAGACCTTCCCTGGATCATTCCCTGATTGATCAATTTTTTGAATGGGTCTTCTTCCACAACATAACCCAGATCCTTCAAAAATTTATTCCAGAAACGACTGTATAATAGGTGACCGGTTGCATGCTCTGATCCGCCAATGTAAAGATCAACGTCTTTCCAATATGAAATAGCATCAGCAGGAGCGAAAACATCCTGCTTTCTGTCTTCCTGGGAAGCCATGTAACGATACCAGTACCAGCTTGAACCTGCCCATCCGGGCATAGTGCTCAGCTCATATTCCAGCTCTCCTTTATATTTCCAGTTCTCGGCTCTTCCGAGTGGGGGTTCTCCGCTTTCTGTAGGTAAATATTTATCCACTTCAGGTAAAACAAGCGGAAGATCATCCATAGCAATAAGGTGCGGGAGTCCGTCTTTAAAATAAACAGGAACTGGTTCTCCCCAATAGCGCTGCCGGCCGAAAATAGCATCTCTCAAACGGTAATTCACCTTTGCTTTGCCAGCCCCAAGCTCTTCAAGCTTTGCGATCATTAATGCAGTTGCTTCCTTATATTTCAAGCCATTGATAATTCCTGAATTAATATAAAGACCATCTTTTGTTGGATCGGCCTGAATATCTAGCTCAATTTGCGCATCCGAGATGGCAACAATAGGTAATCCGAATTTAGTAGCAAATAACCAGTCACGCTGATCTCCGGAAGGAACAGCCATTACAGCACCGGTTCCATACCCTGCAAGAACATAATCTGCAATCCAGACAGGAACAGGAGCTCCACTGATTGGGTGTTTTGCATAACTTCCCGTAAATGCCCCTGATACTGTCTTTGTATCAGCCATTCGGTCAAGCTCGGTCTTCTTTTTAGTCTGATCGATATAGTTCTGAATTTCTTCAATATGATCTGGAGTAGTTAAACCTTCAACAAGCTCATGCTCCGGAGCCAGGACAAGGAAAGTAGCTCCATAAAGAGTATCTACACGGGTAGTGAACACTTCAATAAATGCTCCTGAATTTAATCCGAATCTCACCAATGCACCAACACTCTTACCAATCCAGTTACGCTGCATCTCTTTTAGAGGATCAGGCCAGTCGATGTTATCCAATCCTTGTAGTAATCGATCAGCATAAGCCGTGATACGCATACTCCATTGCATCATTTTCTTTTGTTCAACAGGATATCCCCCACGCTCAGAATAGCCATCCTTGACCTCGTCGTTTGCAAGAACAGTTCCTAATGCCGGGCACCAGTTCACTGTACTTTCGCGTAAATAGGTAAGCCGGTATTTGAGTAGTTCAGTTTGTTTATCAGAATCCGATTTCAGCTTCCATTGTTCAGCAGAAAAAATTTCGGCATCCTCATCAGATACTGCCTGAATACCATGACTACCTGAACCTTCAAATTTCCTGACCAGTTCTTCCATACTTTCTGCTTTATTACTCTCCAGGTTATACCAAGAATTGAATAAAAGCATGAAGATCCACTGGGTCCATTTATAGTATCCCGGATCACTGGTTCTAACCTCTCTGCTCCAATCATATGAAAAACCAAGGTTATCCAGCTGCTCGCGGTAACGGTTAATATTGGTTTCAGTAGTTATCGCCGGATGTTGACCCGTTTGTATGGCATATTGTTCTGCAGGCAATCCAAAAGAATCGTATCCCATAGGATGCAACACATTAAAACCCTTCAGACGCTTATAACGGGAAAAAATATCAGAAGCTATATATCCGAGCGGATGACCGACATGAAGTCCGGCACCTGAAGGATAAGGAAACATATCCAAAACGTAGTATTTTGGCTTTTCTGAATTATTATCTACCATAAAGGTATGATTCATGGCCCAGAATTTTTGCCACCTCTTCTCTATATCTCTGAATTGATAATCCATCTTGAAACTGAATAAGATGCGAAAATACTAAAATCCGTGGTTTTATGGAACCAATGGAAGCACCTAATTCCTTTATAAACTTGTTAAAAGGGCAGAAATAAAATTTTAACAAAGTTTAACTGCTAAATAAGACCAGTTAAACGCATATTATTTACCTTTACACCTAAAATATCTATTTTAGTACCATAAAATTTGCTCATGGAAGAATTTGAAAGAAGTACCTCATCAGGAAAAACAAAAACTATTTACGTTTCAACGGTAATTAGCATTGCCTTAGTTTTATTAATGACCGGCCTCCTCGGACTGATTTTGGTACATGCTAAAAATCTTTCAAAATATGTAAAAGAGAACATAGTCCTTAATATTATTGTCAATGAAGGTGCAAAAGAGGTAGATGTTACTGCGCTACAAAAACAGCTGGATGCTAATCCGTATGTACTTAAAACGCAATATGTAAGTAAAGAGTTGGCTGCCAGAAATCTTACAAAAGATCTGGGAGAAGATTTCGTTGATTTTCTGGGGTACAACCCCCTATTGTCATCCATTGATGTTTACTTAAAGGCCGATTATGCCAATAATGCAAGCATTCAAACATTCACAGCTACTCTAAATAAAAATCCTCTGGTCAAAGAAGTTGTATATCAAAAATCATTGATCGATATGGTTAACCAGAATATAAAGGGAATTGGTTTGGTAATTCTGGCCTTTGCTTCCATATTACTGATCATTGCAGTGGCCCTGATCAATAATACGATCAGACTGGCTATTTACTCACAACGATTCCTGATAAAAAGCATGCAGCTTGTAGGTGCTACCAAAAATTTCATTCGTAAGCCATTTTTAACTTATGGCGTTCTTCATGGGTTGATTGGAGGTTTAATTGCAGTTATTTTATTGCTTCTCACCCTCTATTTTGCCCAGCAGCAGGTTCCTGAAATGATTATTCTACGTGATTGGTTTGAATTTAGCCTTGTGTTTATCGGAGTTGTTGGAATTGGAGTACTTATTTCAGGCTTAAGCACCTATTTTGCAGTAAGCAAATTTCTACGTTTAAAAATTTACGACCTTTATAAATAATGGCACAGAAAAATACACCACTAAAAGAAACCCAGCAAGAACCATTTGTATTTGGGAAAAATAATTACAGATTACTGTTTTTAAGTATTGCTATGGTAGTTTTAGGATTTATTCTAATGATCGGCGAGACCGATATCTATGAGTTCAAAAAGATCGTTTTGGCCCCAATTATTGTTTTGGCCGGGTTTGCTGTTGGCTTTGTTGCAATCCTAAGAAAACCTACTCACAATAACTAATGACTGAATTTCAGGCGATCATTCTGGCTATAATTGAGGGCCTGACTGAATTTTTACCGGTTTCATCTACCGGACACATGATCATTGGGTCATCCCTTATGGGTATACAATCTGATGAGTTCGTGAAGTTATTCACCGTTGCCATTCAACTCGGAGCTATATTATCGGTTATTGCCCTCTACTTCAAGCACTTTTTTCAAACTGTTGGGTTCTACTTTAAGCTATTCATAGCTTTTTTGCCTGCAGTATTTTTCGGGCTACTTCTTAGCGATAAGATCGATCAGTTAATGGAAAGTCCTCTGGGTGTTGCAATTGCTCTCCTGCTGGGGGGTATCATCTTGCTATATGTAGATAAATGGTTTAAAGATGGGGATATAAATAATTACAATGACATTTCATATGGAACAGCCTTTAAGATTGGATTGTTCCAATGCCTTTCAATGATACCAGGAACTTCAAGATCTGCAGCAACAATTGTTGGTGGAATGTCGCAGCGTTTATCCAGAAAAGCGGCGGCCGAATTCTCATTTTTTCTGGCAGTTCCAACCATGCTTGGAGCAACTATTAAGAAACTATACGACTTTTACAAGGATGGATTTGTGATTAGCAGTGATCAGGTCAATCTGTTGATCATTGGAAATGTTGTGGCATTTATTGTAGCCATGCTTGCCATTCGCTACTTCATAACATTCCTTCAAACCAAAGGCTTCAGAATTTTTGGCTGGTACCGGATAATCGTGGGCGGATTGATCCTGTTACTGCTAGGTTCGGGTTATGATCTCCACGTCATCTGATGATCGAAAAAACAGAAAAAGTATTCCCTGAGTTTAGTTTTACCGAAGGCGAAATGCTGCTC
>JBIIWE010000192.1:0-5336 GCA_044339075.1 Daejeonella sp.
AAAGCTTGATTTCAATAAATTTGCATTTTATAATATTACCGGTGCTTTTCTTTGGATTACATCCTTAACTTTGCTAGGATTCTTTCTTGGCCGAAGTTTTGAGAAGGAGATCAATGATTACTTATTATACATCATTGTTGGTTTCATTTTAATTACTACTATTCCGCTTATTGTAACCTATTTAAAAAGGAAGATCGGAGGAGACAGAAGCAATGATGAAGAGCCAAATCCTTAAATAATATGAATAAAAATCATCCCTGGCATAATGTTTCTCCTGGTGAAGATATCCCTTCCATTGTCAGTGCTATCATAGAAATTCCAAAAGGATCAAAAGCTAAATATGAGATCGATAAAGAGTCGGGCCTTATCAAGCTTGACCGTGTCTTATTTTCTTCAGTTATGTACCCTGCTAACTATGGCTTTATCCCACAAACCTATTGCGACGATAAAGATCCATTGGATATATTAGTATTATGTTCTGTGGATGTTTATCCTATGTCGATTGTAGATGCGAAAGTTATTGGAGTGATGCATATGGTTGATAATGGCGAACAGGATGATAAAATTATTGCTGTTGCTAAAAATGATATGTCAGTAAACTATATTGAGGATCTTAAAGAACTTCCACCCCATACTATGACAGAAATTGTAAGATTTTTTCAGGATTATAAGGCACTTGAACGTAAAAATGTAAGTATTGAACATTTGCTTGGTAAGGATTATGCTTATAAAGTAATCAGAGAAAGTTTAGAATTGTATAAGACCACTTTTGTAAATTTATAATCATTATGGGTCTCGCTTTGTTTTTTACATTCTTTCTTGTTTTTCTAAATGGATTTTTCGTTGCAGCAGAATTTGCTCTGGTAAAAGTTCGGGCATCCCAGATAGAAATCAAAGCTAAAACAGGGAGCCGTGTAGCGAAAATTGCAAAACATATGACCCAGCATCTGGATGGCTATCTTGCTGCAACCCAGTTGGGGATAACCTTAGCCTCTTTGGGTTTAGGTTGGGTAGGTGAAGCGGTGATGACTGATATTGTTAGCCGGTTCTTCAATTTTATACAGGTTGATATGTCCTCCACAGTTGCTACCAATATTGGACATGTACTCGCATTCGCAATCATTACAGTTTTACATATTGTTTTTGGAGAATTGGCTCCTAAATCACTAGCCATACAGCGCCCGATAGGCACCACTATGGGAATAGCTTTACCCCTTCACTTTTTCTATCTGGTATTCCGGCCTTTTATTTGGCTGCTCAATGGTTTCGCTAATTTTATACTGAAACTCATTGGAATAAGTACAATTGGTGGCCATGAGGCTCACCACAGTTCTGAAGAATTACAGTATTTGCTCGACCAGGGAAAAGAAAGTGGTGCTTTAGAAACCAATGAACATGAGCTGATTAAAAATGTATTTGATTTTAATGAGCGCGTTGTAAAAAATATTATGGTTCCCAGAACCAAGATATCAGGTATTGAATTAAATACTTCTCATAAGGAAGTCCTTGATATTATTATCCATGAAGGGTATTCCAGAATTCCCGTATATGATGAAACTATTGATAAGATAGTTGGAATTGTTCATGCAAAAGACATTCTTCCTTTACTGGCTGATAATAAAGAGTGCATCCTTAAAGACATTATACGTATACCATATTTTATTCCTGAAACCAAAAAGATCAATGATCTTCTGAGTGAACTTCAGTTAAAGCGCATCCAAATTGCAATCGTTCTTGATGAATTTGGAGGTACGGCTGGAATGGTAACTTTAGAAGATATTATGGAAGAGTTGGTAGGTGAGATTCAGGATGAATATGATGAAGAAAAGCCAATAGTTGAAGTTGTGTCAAAAAATGAATTTATTATTGATGCTACCGCTTCAATTTATGATGTTAATGAGTTCCTTCCCCACGATCTTCCTGAAGATGGTGATTATGATACAGTTGCGGGACTTGTTAGCGAAATTTTTGGAAAGATACCCGACGTTGGAGAAACAAGTGATTTCAATGGATATACCATTACCATTCTTAAAAAAGCTGATCAAAACGTTGAATCTGTAAAACTTGAATTGGTAATTAATCGTGAGGATGCCATAGATTTACACTAAAAAGGAGGTCGGATAATGCATATTTTCTATACACCCGATATTCATTCAGATGTCTATATTCTTAGCGAAGAAGAAAGTAAACACTGCATAAAAGTTCTAAGGCTTGAAGCAGGAAATTTTCTTTATCTGGTGGATGGTAAAGGAGGGTTTTATGATGCTGTTGTGGAAGATCCTCATCCCAAAAGAACAAAACTTAAGATTCTAAGCAAGCTTGAAAATTTTGGAAAGCGAAACCATTATGTGCATATCGCAATTGCTCCAACAAAAAATATTGAACGTGTTGAATGGTTTTTAGAAAAGGCCACAGAGATCGGTATCGATGAGATTACTCCGATAATTTGTGACCGTTCTGAGAGAAAGGAAATAAAAACCGAACGTTTAAATAAAGTAATTACTTCAGCAATAAAACAATCTATTAAGGCCTACCATCCAATACTGAATGAAGCCATTCGTTTTAGTGATTTTATTATTAAAAATAGAACTTCACAAAAGTTTATAGCTCATTGTATGGATGGAGCAAAGGTCACAATTAAGAGCCAACTTATTCTAAATTCAAACTATTTGATAGTGATTGGCCCCGAAGGTGATTTTACTCAGGAGGAGCTTGAAGCTGCTGTAAATCATGATTTTATTCCTGTAAGCCTTGGAGATTCACGGCTTAGAACCGAAACTGCAGCTCTTGAAGCTTGTTTTGAACTAAATTTTTTAAACAGATGAGGAATTTATTAAGCTCTGGCTTGGTATTGCTATTATTTCTCTTGGGAGGGATATCTTTTTCTTTTATCGCTCCTTCCTATAAGCTGGCAAAATTGAAGTATAATGGCGGCGGAGACTGGTATGCCAATCGTACTGCACTTTCAAATCTGATCAGTTTTTGCAATAAGAATCTGGGCACCAACTTTGACAAGGATGAGGTAATTGTTGAAGCAGGAAGCTCAGATATTTTTAATTACCCTTTTGTGTATTTAACCGGCCATGGTAACATTGTGTTCAGTGATCAGGAAGCAGAAAATTTACGTAAGTATTTAATGGGTGGAGGATTTTTGCATATTGATGATAACTACGGTTTGGATAAATTTATCAGACCACAAATGAAACGGGTTTTTCCTGAGCTTGATTTTCAAGAGTTGCCTGCTAACCATATGCTATACAATCAAAAATTCAAGTTTTCATCTGGTCTCCCTAAAATTCATGAACATGATGGTAAACGTCCGCAAGGAATGGCTTTGATCTATAAAGGAAGAGTTGTTTGTTTTTATACTTTTGAAAGCGACCTGGGCAATGGCTGGGAAGACTCAGGAACTTATGCCGGCGATTCAGAAGAATCAAGGCAAAAGGCACTAAAAATGGGTTCAAATTTAATACAGTACGCTTTAACACAGTAATTCATGCTCAAGATAAAGGTAAATAACACGTTCAATTTTGAACTTTCTTCAGAATTGAATCAAACATTAATAAATGGACTTCCTTTTCATGGAGATATTTTAAAGATTAATAACCGGTCATTTAATGTATTGTATAATGATAAGTCATTTAATGCTGAGCTCATCGACTTTGATAAAAATCAAAAATCCTGTTCAGTTAAAGTGGGTAATACTATATATTCCATGCAAATGACAGATCAGTTTGATGAGCTTTTGCATCAATTGGGAATGGATAATTTGAATACAGCTAAGGTTTCTGAAATTAAGGCCCCGATGCCTGGTTTGGTTTTAAGAATTTTGGCTTCTGAAGGTGAAGAGGTGCAAAAGGGAGGCAATTTGCTTGTACTTGAAGCAATGAAGATGGAAAATATCATTAAAGCTCCAGCTGATGTGATCATCAAGTCTGTAAAAGTAAATCCCGGTGATAAAGTTGAAAAGAATCAGGTAATGATGATCTTTTCCTGATTAACTTTATTTAGATAGAAAATTATAGTTCCTCAATTATATTTTCTTTGGGCTAATAAATATTGTTTATTTTCAAAAAAACTTTTTAAGTAAAAGGTTCTAACAATATTTATCTGATGGCTATAGAAATTAAAACCAAGGGCGAGTTATACGATGTGTGCATTGTGGGTTCAGGTGCAGGTGGAGGAATGGCGGTAAAAATACTCACAGAAGCTGGATTAAAGGTCGCATTGCTAGAAGCTGGACCTGATTATGATCCGGCCAACCCGGAACAACAAACTCAATTAAAATGGCCTTACGAATCTCCTAGAAGGGGCGCTAATACAAACCGTGCATTTGGCGACTTTGATGCTGCTTATGGCGGATGGGAAATAGAAGGTGAACCTTACACCAGAAATAATGGAACTCAATTTGATTGGTTCCGGTCTAGAATGCTTGGTGGACGTACTAATCACTGGGGAAGGATTTCCCTTCGTTTTGGTCCTAAAGATTTTAAGCGTAGAGACTTTGACGGATTAGGAGATAACTGGCCAATCGGCTATGATGATGTCAAACCATATTATGATCGCGTTGACAAAATGATTGGGGTGTTTGGTACGAAGGAAGGGATATATAATGAACCTGACGGTTACTTTTTACCTCCTCCAAAGCCAAGGCTGCATGAGTTAATGATCAAAAAGGCTGCTACAAATATTGGTATTCCTGTAATTCCAGCCAGATTGTCGATTTTAACAAGACCTATTAATAAAGATCGCGGCTCCTGCTTTTTTTGTAATCAATGTAGTCGTGGTTGTTCAGTTCATGCCGATTTTTCATCCTCTACCTGTTTGGTTAAACCAGCAAGGAAAACTGGGAATGCCGATGTGTATGTTAACGCCATGGTGCGTGAGGTTTTAACAGATAAAGAAGGTAAAGCGACAGGTGTTTCTTATGTAGATAAGACCGATATGCAAGAATATCAGGTAAATGCAAAGGTTGTTGTTTTGGCTGCAAGTGCCTGTGAATCTGCGCGTTTACTCCTTAACTCTAAATCTTCTGCTCACCCAAATGGATTAGCAAATTCAAGTGGAATGGTTGGAAAATATCTGCATGACTCTACAGGAGCTTCAAGGGGAGCGTTTATCCCACAGCTTATGGATAGAGAACGATATAATGAAGATGGTGTTGGCGGATTGCATTTATATATTCCATGGTGGCTTGACAATAAAAAGCTTGATTTTGCACGGGGCTATCATATAGAATTTTGGGGTGGTATGGGAATGCCAGCTTATGGTTTCGGTTTTGGGATGGAAAAGAACAATGGAAAATATCCTGGAAAAGATGGCAAAATGAAGGCTGC